>JBILUU010000142.1:0-7219 GCA_044370815.1 Bacteroidia bacterium | reverse complement strand
ACAACGTGCTCTTATTCGTGCCAAAGAGCAGCGATTTGACACAACCCAATTATACATCGGTAACTCAGCATTAATATGTATTTAACCAATATTTTCTTTACTATTTACGCTTTTATCAGTGGTTTTAATTGGAGAAGAATTAAATATGCAGTTGCTTCATTTCCCTATTTACCTCAGGAAAAAGTAAAGCAAATTCAAACTGATCAATTGCTTAAATTAATACATCATGCTTATCATCAAGTGCCATTTTACACCTATTGGTTTGATAAACATAATTTAAAACCTACCGATATTCAATCACTGGCTGATTTAAAAAAAATTCCTGTAATTAATAAAAAAATTATCGCTGAACATAGAGAAAAGACTCTAGCAATTAATCATAAGCAATTTAAACCGTTGGCCAGAATGACCGGAGGTACCACCGGCTTAGCATTTAAATTTTATGTTGATCGTTATACATGGTTGCTTAATTGGGCTGTGAAATTGCGCACTTTCAAAGAAGCCGGGTACAACTATGGACACGATAAATTAGCGGTTCTTGCCGGTGGTTCACTAATTCCTCAAAACTCCAAAAGTTGGAAGAAAACAGTTTGGCATTGGATCATGAATTTTTACGCATTTCCCATATCACACATGACAGATGAAACCATGCATAAGATTTATCAAACGATAAAGAAACAGCGTATTAAACACCTGCGTGGATATCCTACTGCCATTTATACCTTTGCTAAATACTTAAGCGAACAAAATTTAAATTTACCACTCAAAAGTATTATGACCACAGCTGAAATGCTGCATCCATTTCACAGGGAAATGTTTTTAAAAGTATTTCAATGCCACACCTATGATGTCTATGGGGCAGGTGATGGATCTGGACAAGCCAATGATTGTGAACTTCATGAAGGTATGCATCTTTGTAATGAATTATCAATCACAGAAATAATTAATGATCAAGGAATTGAGGTAGGTAATCAGGAAGAAGGTGAATTGGTATTTACTTCGCTCAATGATTTTGCAATGCCTTTAATCAGATATAAACCTGGCGATAGAGCCATTAAAAGCACAAGGTTATGCAGCTGTGGAAGAACAAGTCCAATCATCGAAAAAATTATAGGTAGAACCTCTGACTTAATCGAATTAAGTAATGGTAGAAAGCTAAATGGTTTGTCAATTCCATTTGAAGCATGGACAGAAGAAATTGAGCAATTTCAAATCATACAAACAGCTAAAGACGCATTACAACTAAACTTAATACCCAAAAAAACCTTCACCGAAAAACACAAAGAAGAAGCTCTTGAACTCATGAAATTTCATGCCGGAGAGGGAATTAAAATTCAAGTGAATATTGTTGATCATATTGCGCTTCCAAAGTCAGGTAAATTAAGATATGTTATTTCTTTAGTAAATTAAAATGGGAGTCAATTTGCTTTTTTCAGCCAAAATGGGTAATGGTACTTTTCAGGCCAAATTTGTGCCCCTTTCAATGATAGATGATATTGATAATTTATTCATTGTAAGAAAATCAAAAGGACCAGATATTCCCAAATGCACTTACATTATTTTACCCAAAATATGTAAAAATCCAATTTTTAATTTCATCATTACCCCGCTTTATCTTAGCTACTATGCCTTTAAATACAAACCTAAATTTTTGATAGGTTACCATTTTGCCATGCATGCGCCTTTTGTATATATAGCTAGTAAAATTTCTAAAGTACCATATATTTTCTGCCAAACAGGTGCAGCGTCACAAACCTATTTGCACATGCCATTCATAAAATTTTGGGTAAGAAAAATATTGAATAATGCCTCCTATATTAATACTCCGGGTGAACAGTCAAAGCAATATTGGATTAGTCAGGGGATTACTTCTCCTATAAATGTTTTACACAGCACTATTGATACAAATAAGTTCATTAGTGATGACAATATTGATAAAATATATGATTTTATTTTCGTGGGTCGTTTGGACCCTGTAAAACGTATTCCGCTCATTTTGCAAGCTATTGCTAAACTTTATGAAATAAAGAAATCAACTGATTTGATCAAAGTAGCAATAATTGGTGATGGACCTTCAAAAATCGAATTGAGAAATATGGTCAATCAACTCGGATTGACAGAGGTTGTAGATTTTTTAGGGTTCAATTCAAATGTTTTGCCTTGGCTTCAAAAAAGTAAAATATTTGTAATGAATTCTGAGTCTGAAGGGTTGCCTGTGGCATTGATGGAAGCAATGTCGGCAGAGTTGATTTGTGTGGTGCCTAATATCAATAATATACCTAGTGTTGTTAGCGAACAAATAACAGGATTTTTGTTCGATAAAGATAATCAAGCAGAATTTTTTGATAAATTGAAATTTGCGTATGAGAACTACAATAGTTTAACAGAAATGAAGCGCAATGCGCGAAATAAAATTATCGCAGAATATTCTTATGCGGTAGCCATATCAAAATGGAAACAAATTTTACACTTACATGCTCATTAAATATTGCCGTCATACCAAATTAGTTACCGAGTTAGAAAATGCGCAAGCAAATTTCAAAAAATCAGCTGTTGCTGATGAGTTTATATTTTTTCAAAACGAAATTGGTAAGGTACTACAAGATCAAAATGATTATATCTTCAATTCTAAATTAAAACTTGATAAGGAGCACACCACGCTTACAACTGAAAGTTCGGGCTACTTTCAGTTATATTACTATAATCAAGCCGATACACTCTACATTAGTGATTCTGTATTGGGATTATTGCCAGAAATTGAAACTCCAACGCTCAACAAACAGAATTGTTTGGAATACATCAATATGTCTACTGTGCTGGGTAATGAAACTATTTTCTACGAAATTAAAAAGTTTTGTCCACATGCAATTTATGACCTTGATACTCTTGCCCATTCCAAATTACAATCGTTTCAGAGCACGAATGAGGCCGGCCTACAGACACTTGAAAAACGATTGAAAATTTATTTTGAAGCATTGAAAAAATTAAATCAAACTATTTATGTTGATTTATCGGGTGGTTATGATACGAGGACAGTTTTAAGTTGCTTAATACACTTTGGTGTGCCTTATGAGTTGGTTACAAACAATAGATCCGTTGAGGTTTCATCAGATGTAATTATCGCTAAAAAAATTGCAGAGCGATTAAATAAAAGGTTGATTGTTGTGGATATTGAGCCGGCTGAAATTGACTACGGCAGTATTGCCCCTTTAATACAAACAGATATGGTTAGGGGTATTGATATTGCATTTCGTTTGAAACATGAAATTGAAAATAAAGCGCAGCTGAAAGGTATTAAAATTGGGGGTTGGGGAGCTGAAATGATAAGAAATCAATATGCCACAAACAAAAGTTTTGAGCAGATTATTGCCGGCTTTGCATACAAAAAGCTTAATTTTAAAAGTGCTAGTGAGGAGTCCGATTATCTCAAAAATATTGCCTTAAAGCTGGAAGAAGAGTTGGCTTTTTGGAATATCAATTCCCAATCACCACAATTCTCAAAATTATTGCACTATCACGTAAAGGCAAGACATTGGGCAGGTACAATGCTAACTATGCGCAATAGACATACGGCAACATTGTTTCCTTTTTATCATCCTGATATTAGCTTTGTATGCAATAGTTTCGAAAATAATAACCAAATACAAACTGAGCTCATTAAAAAATTTGCACCAATACTCAATGGTATCCCTTATAGCAGTGCAGATAAACCCTTGGATATGGTATCTAAACTAGTTTATATTTATAAAAAATGGTCTAGAAAAATATCTAGGAAGCTTGGTCGCAAAAACAGTTTGCGCTCCAAAATGGATTATTCATTCAACGCAGAACTATTTTATGATGATGAGAGATTGAATAAGTTGTTAAACCTTTCCCTGAAGCACTTAGAGCAAACCAATCAAACGCAATTTATACCTAGATACTGTACAATTTTATCTATATTTAAAAATTATATTATCAAAACATGAGGAAAATTAAATCGGTAGTTGCCATGGTGTTATATTACTCGGTAGCATACTATTTACCTAATAGTTCTTTTCCCGGGGGGAGTTTGTTCAATTGGCTGCGCGTAGCATTGCTGAGACAGTTTCTTACAATAGGTAAACATTGTAGAGTGATGAAAGGTGTTTATGTAGGTAATGGAAAAAGTATTGTTATTGGTGATTATTGTAAAATTAATGATTATGTGCGTTTAAATAATGTAATAATCGGAAATCATGTATTAATTGCAAGAGAGTCGATTATATTAGGTAAAATGCATGAGTACAAGGACTTAAATACTGAAATTGCAAATCAAGGTAATAGAATTTTGGGACCCACTATTATTGGTGACGGCACTTGGATTGGCCTAAGGTGTATTATTTTTCCTGAATTGAGGATTGGAAAAAATGCAATAATTGCCGCAGGTGCTGTGCTTAACAAAAATGTTTCCGACTACGATGTGTTTGGTGGTGTTCCTGCAAAGTTTATAAAGAATAGAAAAAATGGCGAATAATAAAAGAACATTATCATCAGTAATAAGAGGTATTTGGATAAGGATATTAACACTTATAATACCGTTCACATTTCCTGCACATCTAACAACCATGCTTCATAGATGGCGTGGTGTAAAAGTGGGGCGTGGAAGTAAAATAAATAGAACTGTGCAAATTGATGATAGTCGGCCCGATTTGGTGTCGATCGGTAAAAATGTTTGGGTTACAGCTGGTGTAATGATTCTATGTCATCAACGCGATATTTCACAAATGCATGTAGGAAAGGCAGTAATGGACTGTGATTTATTATATAAGCCTGTTGCAATTAAAGATGGAGCTCATATTGGAATTGGTGCTATTATCATGCCCGGTGTAACCATAGGAGAAGGGGCCGTAATTGGAGCAGGTGCTGTGGTAACCAAAGATATTCCTCCTTATTCTGTCGCTGTTGGTAGCCCTGCCAAAGTAATTAAAACATTTTAAATTCAATCTAGGATGAAAATTTGGATCGATATAACTAATACACCTCAAGTAAGCGTATTGCTGCCAATTATAAGGCATCTCGAAAAAAAGCATGACTTGTATATTACGGCTCGAAACTTTTCTGAAACACTCCCGCTCTTGCAGCAAAATGGAATTAAGCATTATGTAATAGGAGATTACAAAGGTAAAAGCCGTGTTAAAAAAGCACTTGGTTTAGCAACACGAATTTGGCAACTCTTTAAGGATATTCCTGAGTTTGATTGGGCAATTTCCTTAGGAGGAAATTATACCTCTACAATTGCTCGATTAAAAGGTAAGAAATCTATTGTTTTTAGTGATAATGACATCTCATTCAAGTTGCCTGCTTACAAGTTTGCCAACTATTTCATTTTTCCTAAGTATTTTGATTATGCATCGGTGCAAAAAAAATATAATATCAAAGCTGACCAAATATTTGCCTTTGACGGATTTAAAGAAGATATTTATTTGGCAGATTATGAGCGAGATGAAAATTTTTTAAAACTACTTCCTTTCAAAGAGTTTATAACAATAAGACCTGAAAATTTAAAGGCAAGTTACGTCCCTAAAGATAGTATTACTATTGTGCCGCAACTTTTTGAAAAATTTAAAGATGAAAATATTCTGTTTCTCCCGAGATATGAAGAAGAGAAAAAATACGCAAATGGGTATTCCAATATTTTTATTCCTGAGAAACCATTAAAAGGGCTAGATGTTTGTTATTATACTTCATGTATGCTTACCGGTGCAGGTACATTTGCACGTGAAGCCGCTCTCTTGGGAACACCGGCAGTTAGTTTTTTTCCGGGAAAAACCTTTTTAACTGTGGATGAGGTTATGCAAGAAAAGGGTTGGGAATTCAAGTCGAGAGATGTTGATGAAATATATAAATACGTGAAAGGCACCAACAAGGTGAAGAGAGATTCGAATAGTAAAGCAGTTTTAAATCAAGTTTTAGGTTTTATCGACCAAATTATTAATCAGCAATAAACATTTGTGATGATCATTCATGCTTTTTTAATGTGTACATGCCGGTTTTTCTTTATCAAGCAATAAATCTTAACTGCCTAAAGGTTCATATTAACTCTGATAAAAATTTAGTTTGCTAGATTGCATCTCAACAAAAAAAATCATCACCGATAAACAAAAATTTATATAATAAAATACTGCAAATGGATTTTACAGGCTCAAAATATCAGGAACTACTTCACGCATTACATTCAAAAGGTTATGTATTTAAAACAGTTTCTGAATACGATACAGAATTTAATCAATCCACTATTTATCTCCGACACGATGTAGATGACTTAAAGCTTCATTCTCTTGCATTTGCAAAAATTCAGCATCAAATGGGGATAAAAGGTACCTATTATTTCAGGATGGTGCCCGAAAGTTTTGATGAAAAGGTAATACTCGAAATTGCTCAATTAGGGCATGAAGTGGGTTATCATTATGAAGATATGGATTTTGCCAATGGAGATACCGACCAAGCTATAAAGTTATTTGAGAAGCATTTGGCTCAACTTAGAGCTCTAGTTCCGGTGAGCAGTATATGCATGCACGGAAGCCCAAGAAGTAAATACGATAACAAGGATGTTTGGAAAATATACGATTATAAAAAGTACGGAATAAAAATAGAGCCGTATTTCGATATTGACTTTAATCAGATGTTTTATCTTACCGATACCGGAAGGTGTTGGGACGGATTCAAGTATAGTGTTAGAGATAAGATCATCACAAATAAAATATGGCCCGTATATAGTAATACCAATCAAATTATTAGTGCCATTCATCAAAATACTTTTCCCTCAAATGCAATGTTTAATTTTCATCCACAAAGATGGACTGATGATAAATCACTTTGGCTTGCTGAGTTGTTTAAGCAAAGCATTAAGAATTTAATAAAAAAATACTTCTTTGTTAAAAAATAAATCGGCAACACTATTTGCCGCTTCATCGTTTTAAAACTTCTGTTAAACTTAAATATAATGCCTGCCCCTCGCTAAATGGCCGTTAGCGAGCATTTAAAAGGTCAAAAAAATCTGTATTTTTTAAAACTATTTGTTGGTTTAATCGTACAATAAAGCCTACAGATAAGGATATTAGTAATCACACAGTAGTTTTTAAATTATACAAAGTTTTTACCCAAGTAATGCCACAGAAACTCTTAAATGAAATAGGTCATGATGCTTATAATTTTATTAATAAGTATGTTGATATTGAATCTGAGCGTACACTATTAA
>JBILUU010000141.1:0-7229 GCA_044370815.1 Bacteroidia bacterium | reverse complement strand
CTAGTGATTTTATGAGGGTAATCCCGCTTAGCAGGTGTTTTCAATCCATTGAACCAATGGATTGAATTACAGCTGTTTTAGCGATTCCGCATTTTCTAATGCGGAATTTGGGTTTAATGCGTAGTATCACTGGTATACAAGCATAAAAAAAGCGCCACCTAAGCAGCGCTTTTCCTTCCTATAATTAAAATTTTACTTAATACTCAACTTAGCAGTTTTAACCACTCCATCATTGGTAGTAGTTTGCACAAAGTAAATACCTTGGCTTAATTCAACGGTATTCAAAATCAATTTATTGAATCCAGCTTTTAAAGTTCTTTGTTGTTGTAAACAAGTTTTTCCAGTGGCATCTATTACTGTAATATTTACATTTCCATCTTGGTTAGACTGCACATTTACATTCACAAAGTCTTCTGCAGGATTTGGTGAAACATTGATTGCGTTATTTTGCAGCATTGAGGCATTGCTTGTTGGCCCAACAATAGTCAAAATACAATCTTCGGTTAATACAGGGTCGTTAAAATCAAAGTATATGTTTGTGTAATCAATAATTTGATCGCCAATATTTAAACTGCTGAGCGCATTTACTTTAAAGGTAATTGAACCATGACTTTCAGGCTCATTGTTAGTTGAATCAGGCAACATAATATTCATAAATTTATAAGTAGTGGTATATCCATTTCGTTGAACGATACAGTTATGGCTCGAACCAATAAACTCATAGGTGTTGATATCCAAGTTGGTTGACATTTCATCAACTACAACCACATTATAGGCAGGAGCATTACCCGTATTTTGGAAGTTAATGGTATAAGTAACTTCTTGATCAGGATTTACAGTTGATACCATCTGATACGCGGGGTCATTGGTGTTGCTTACTATTACCAATTTGTTGTTAGGATCCCAAGAACCAACCACAATTTGATGCACTGTATCAACATTGTTTGTCATGTTGTTGTCAATACCATTTGTTGGTGTTACACTCACCAATTCAAAAGTACTTGAGCCCAACTGAATACCTATTTGAGCAGTAAAAGAGGCGTAAATGGTGCTGCATGAGCCGGGGTTAATATTGGCAATGTTCCAAGTAATAACATGGTTAGTGGTATTTACATTTGCCCCCGCAGGCGACTGATAATTTACATTCAATACAGGATCATAATTCATGGTTACGGTAGCGCCTGTTGGAGTTGTTCCGTAGTTGCATACATAAATGTAGTACCAAGCACCAAAGCCCGGAGTAACGGTAGTTACAGGATTGATGCTGATGCCTAAATTAACTTGTCCGGGAGGCATATACAAACCAATATTGTTGTTTGCATAGGTTTGCCCGTTTTGGGTAACATTAGCCAATACATTGTTTGTGGTTATGGCACCCGATTGATAGAAGCCCGAAGGGGTATAGGTAATTGTGTAGCTGCCTATAGGCAACATGATGCTGTAAAACCCATTTGAGTTGGTGTAAGCAGTAGCACTTCCAATCTGAATCATTTGGTTGGCAATTCCAACTTCTCCATTATCCATGATACCATTATTGTTGGCGTCAAAGAACAAGGTTCCCGAAACAGTTGAGGCATTGGTGAAAATACCAAAGTTGTTGCCGCAAATTGTATCATTTGCCTGTATGGTAATGTTGTATAAGCTGCATGCTGTTGATGCTTGTCCGTTTGAATCAACCGGAACGGTAATAATAGCATTTTGCAGTCCAGATTGACTCGGACAAACCTGAACAAAGTAAGTTCCCGGCCCTACGTTCACAGAAAAGTTTCCTGTAATTGAGTCGGTAAATGCGCTTTGTTGCACACCAGCACCATATACAAATACATACACTCCGCCTATGCCTGATTCAGTGCTGTCAATAACACTGTTTCCATTGGCATCGTTAAACACTGAGCCACAGATCACAGAGGTAGGTGCACCAATAGCATATACCATCATACAGGTAGTATTACACCCTGGTGAACTTAAACAAACATTATAGTAACCCGTGGTCGTATAGGTATGATTGATTTGATTGCTTGTGGTGGTGTCAAGCGGGCTGCCATCGCCAAAATTCCATATCACTGTGGTTCCCTGAGTAGCGTTGGTAAAAAACAAGAAGTTGCCGGGTGAAGTTTGAGTATAGGTAAAAGTAAATCCACAATTTTGAGGAATATAATTATAGCACTGATTTACAGAGCACCCCACAGCATCGGTAATGGTCACACAATAGTTGCCTTGTACAGTAGGGGTGATACTTTGTGTAGTTGCCCCATTGCTCCATAAATAGGTGTAAGGCAAATTACCTTGTGTAGCCACAGCGTTCAGTGTGTTGTTTACTGAATCGATGGTGATGGTGCCAAATAAGTTACACCCTGCAGTATAGTTATAGCATGCTGTGGCAGTGCATCCTGCTGCATCCGTCACAGTAACACAATAATTCATGTTTACGGTTGCTGCAATTGTTTGTTGATTACCTCCATTATTCCAACTGTAAGTATAGGGTTGGGTGCCACCTGTTATATTGGCATTGAGCAATACATTAGTTGGCGGAACACCTCCTTGCCCAATATTAACCAAAAGATTACTGCAAGGATTGGAAACATTTACACTTACAAATTGACACACCGAGTCAGTACAATTTCCGCTAACAATATATAAGCAAACTTGATACACACCGCTTGTTTGATACTGCTGAGTAACAACTGGACCCGAACCTGTTGTTCCATCGCCAAATGACCAATTCCATGAATTAATCTGACCCGATGAGGACCAAGAGGAATCCTGAAAAACAATGACCCCAGTGGTTGGATTTGTAAAGATAAAGCCGGCAGTGCAGTTTTGAGCTATTGCAGGTAAACATTGCAGCATCATGAACATGAAGGCTGCTGAAGCAATTTTAAGTAGTTTTTTTTTCATTATGGATTTGATTTGGTTTGTATGTTGAAATGGTTAATTACAAATATATAAAATTAAGGATAAGCTACCCCCATTGTGAATTTATTGGTTTCTATAAATATGGAGTCATTGGGATTAGAAGAATTAAAGAACCATGCCTTAAAACTGCCTTCCATTTTATATGTTTTGTAACCATCGGTATTATTTTGGAATGGTTCAGATGTTGAAATATTGAAAGAATTAGCATGCTGATGGTGAAATCTAACAGCATCATAGGTGCTATATTTGACGCCCGATGGACTGCTGTATTGCACGGTTACTTTACCAAAGGCGCTATCGATAGGAGATTGCACAGGAGGTACGGTATTGTATGTGTAGTTAAACCCTGCCGCCAATTCGTTGCCTGTAAAGTTACCAATTAAAAGATCTTTCTGAAAAACATTGGTACAATTTAAACCCGATAAAGTATCTTTCAAGACAATTCTATAGATGCCTGCCTGCGCGTATGTATGAGTGGTAGAAGCGCCTGAAAGCTGCGCTCCCGAACCATCACCAAAGTTCCAAGAAAATGAGTTAGCACCACCAATAGTGTATACATTTAAAAAATTTTGACTAGCCGTTTGATTGAATTGAAATCTACAAGTTGTATCCATCGTAATCACATTACAAATTGTTTTTGAAGGATACCCCGCTTGACTTACAGTAAGGCAAACATTATAGTCGGCCGGCTCAGCATATTGATGTGAAGGATTAACCAATGTTGAACCTGTTCCATCTCCAAAATCCCAAGCGTAGCTATAATTGCTTCCTACAGGCACATAGGCATTAAAATTAATTACTGTTCCTTGTGTAGAAGCATTGCTGCTATCTGTACCATTTCGGTATGCATAGCTACCTGTTCTAAGCACATTAGCAATGTCGTTGATGAGTAAATTATTTCTGAGTTTAGTGTCTCGGTATGAAATGGTAAATTCATGATTGCAATTTTCACAATCTTGTTGACGGAGCGTACCTTTTAAAACATTTACACCTAAATTGTCGAGTGAATAGGAAGTAAACATGTAATATCGATCCTTGCCGGCAGCAATATTTACAGCAGAGCCATTCACACGGCTTTCCATCATAAATACCGGTGTTCCTAAATCGGTATCGGGTAGCTCTCGCTTTTTACAAGCCGAAATAAAAATCAACGACAGGCCAAATAAAAAATATTTGAGGAAAATTCTTTGCATACTATTTTAGTTTCTTTTTCTGATTACTGAATTGATATTGCACTCCAATTCTCAAGTTAGAGTTCTTGTCTACACTGTTGTTAGTAAAATAGCCGGCTTTCGTAAAATCGGTAAATCCTTTCTGAATCATTAAGGTGATCCAGAACTCTTTATACAAATTGAAGGCATAATTAAAGGTGGCAATTGTGCCTACACGATTAAACCCATCTGTATATCCCCACTGATTGGATTTGTAATTACTTGTACCAAACTCTTTTACATCACTTTTTACATTGGCTAAATATTCAACACCTGCACCTACACTTATTTGGTGACGAAGCACGCGATATCCTATTGTTACAGGCATCTCAATAAACATAAGGGCTTTGTTTTTTACCACAAATTGATCTGCCTGTGCACCAAAAGCATAGTCAGTTTTTTCTGTTTCAATACTGGTATTAATCGCACCTCTCGAATAAAATAAAGGTTGTACACCAACAAACCAATTTTTGTCTAACTTGTATGCAAGTCGACAACCACCAAAATAACCAAATCCAATTCTAGAATCACTGGCAGTATTGCCCTCAAAACCTCTGCTATCGCTTACTCCGGCTAATGCACTAAACATCCATTCATTTTTATTTTGATGCTCACAAGCGGTAGCAATGTTTACATCTATATCTTTATTGCTTCCTTTGCTGCTCTGTTCATCAACTGCTTTTTCATCTCGTGAATCAATTACAATTGGTGTTCCAATCGTAATGGTTTTTTCATCCAAAAGTTCAACTGCTTCAGCTTTTACAATATTTTGATTGCCGTAATGATCAATGTTTTGCTCAGCTTTATTTGCGGCATCCGAGGAAGTGCTGTTAAGTGCATTTAATTGTAAATGATTGTTTGCTGCCTGTTGAGGAACAGCGTGCAAGGCATTAACTTGATTAGCTTTCAGTGTATTGGCAGCTAAATAATTTCTTTGTTGAGCGTTGCCCTTAGCAAATGAAGCCGCAGTTACAAAAGCATCTGCCTTACGAGTTGCTGAAACCTTCTTGTGTACAACCGCAGTTTGAGGTGCAGCTGTTACCGGTAAATCTTGAACAACTTGAGCGCTCTTTACTGCAGGTGTTGTTTCCGATAAATACTTTGGCAATGATGCTGTTTCTGCTTTATCTGACTTTAAAAATACTAAAGATGTAATCCCTGCTACTATGCTCAAAGAGAGCACGCCAATACCAAAGCCCAACCAGAATGATTTCTTTTTGGGTTCGTTGCTGGCAATCATTTTTTCTGCTTTTAACCAATGAGATTCATCATACTCAAAGTGGCTCTCCTCCACTTTTTGTCTTAAAAACTCATCAAAGTTGTCTTCTAATTCTGACATGTTATGCTACTTTAATTTTCTTGTTTACTGATAATTTTTCTTTTAAAATTTGTCTTGCTTTATGCAAATGCCACCTAGAGGCCTCCTCCGATATCCCTAATATTTCGCCAATTTCTTTATGATGATAGCCTTCTATCACATTTAAGTTCAACACCTCTCTTGTAAGTACAGGTAATTGCTGAATCATTTTCATGATATCATCTGCCATCATTTTATCTGCAGCAACGTTGATAGTTATTTGATTGTAATCGAACAACTCAACCTTGTAGTCTTCGCTCAAAGCCACTCTTTCGCGATATCTTTTATTTTTTCTGATCTGATCGATAGCAGTATGAACGGTAATAGTTGTGATCCAAGCTTCGAAATTCTCATGCTTTCTAAAGCTCGACAAATGAGTTAATATCTTTAAAAAACTCTGATTCATCAAATCAACTGCATCTTCATTATTACTCACATATCTCCTACAAATACGCATCAAAAACTCATAGCAACATTTATATAGCTGTTGTTGAGATAAACGATTGCCTTTTAGGCAGCCGTCAATAATGCTATCATTAAGTACTATTTGCAAGTAATTCGAATAAAATAATTTAGGCTAAATTAACACTTTTTTCCAATATTACGATTGCCTGTACCCTAATGTTAGCGAAAAGCTAAAAATTGTTTTGGAGGCCCTGTATTACTGCCGCCATCCAAATCAAATGCAAAAAAGCAAAACCCTTGCCAAGTAATACCCAATGAATTAAAATGGTTAATGTCTATTTTACTTGAAAATAGTTCAGCAAGGGAAGTCCTAAATTGGACTATATTGAAAGCATCATCGGCATCACTAACCTACAATTGCTTTATGTATTTTAAAACGGATATAATTGATATTGAAACCCAATCCTGAAAATTTCTTTTCATAATGCGTTCTTGTGTTATACAACAAGTCATGATGAGGGCCTAAAAATCCCTGTTTTTGCGCATACAAATTGTCGGTATGTAATAAAATTTCAAGTCCTTGCTCTTTTAATAAACCCATTGTAAATTCATATAACAAACTACTATCTGTTTTTAAATGAACAATCCCACCGGGTTTTAAAATTTGTTGGTAACGTTGTAAAAAAGGCAGGGCAGTTAATCTTTTTTTTGCGCGTTTTTCTTGCGGTTGAGGATCGGGAAAAGTAATCCATATTTCATCTACCTCATCTTTATCGAAGGCAGTCACAATATTTTCGATACGTGTTCTCAAAAAAGCTGCATTATTCAATTGCGCTGATAAAGCATACTTAGCTCCTGTCCAAAGCCGGTTACCTTTTAAATCAACACCAACAAAATTTTTATCTTTAAAAGCTGCCGACATTGCGGTTGTGTATTCGCCTTTACCACATCCCAGCTCAAGCACTAATGGGTTATTATTTTTAAAATGATTGTTGTTCCAAAGTCCGCGTAGCGCATAGTTATCCACTTCTTTTTGTGTTTGCACATGATGATGTACATTGGGAAACGTTTCTAACTCTGCAAACTGTTTTAATTTATGTTTTGCCAATTTTTTAAGAATTAAATGCCCGTAAATCTCTGCAATGTTTTTAATTTGTAAAACCAAAATTAAAAAAAATTAAAGCCAAACGCATATTAATAAGCCCATTAAACTGGGGAATAGGCCATGCAGCGCGTGTTGTACCTATAGCTCAACAACTGCACAAAGCCGGTGCCGAAATTTTTATTTGTGCGTATGGTGCAGCGCTCAACTTGCTTAAAAGCGAATGCGATTTTGCCAC
>JBILUU010000004.1:0-23426 GCA_044370815.1 Bacteroidia bacterium | reverse complement strand
AATGGAAGCAGATAATGTATTTTTTAAATAGGGGCTATAATCTGTTAAAATCAAATCTATTCCTGAGTTTGCATCATCTTGCGCCCACCCAATTTCTGCAAACCAATTTTTAGTTCTATAGCCTGCGTAAAGTCCTAAATTAAAACCTTGCATGGTATAAAATCTTTTTGGTTTTACAATTAATGTATAATCATTTTGCGTAGTAATTGGTATCGTAAACCCTTTGTTAGCATGGAACTTACGCTCAATAGCAGGTCTTAAATAAAAACCTTTCTGTGCAAATACTTGCACAGAAAGGAATAAAAGAAAAACAGTTATTCTCATCATTTACATAATTACTATTATATTAATAAAGAGCGTTAAAATAACCACTTAAATAGAACATATCACTCAAAATGTTTTTACCTCCACCACCTCAATATCATATATTAAGGTAGTGTAAGGCTGCACCATGGCAATTTTTCTTTTCCCGAAAGCCAATTCACTAGGTATAATTAATGTTGCTTTTGTACCTGCAACCATTTTTAAGAGTCCCTCTTGCATGCCTTTGGTTATTTTTCCTTGCGACATATCAATTTCAATGGGCTTGTCTTGCTTATCAATCAGGGCACCATCCAAGGAAGTGCAAGTGTATGTAATTTTAACTTTGGATGTTAGGGTGATTGAATTTCCTGTACCTGCTTCTCTTTCAATGTAATAAAGCCCTAAAGTATCGGGCGATACCTGAATTTGATTGAGGGATATAAACTCCTGTATTCTTTGTGGTTCCGCTACTCTGCGTGCCTCATTGTCGCGTTCTATTTCCTCAGGCGTACGCGTATCTATTGATTCTTTGGGTTTAATGCCTAGCAGCTTAATCCTAAAATTCATCTTTGTGCCTTTCTTGATATAGCGAGGCATGGCAGTTTTAAAAGTTTTGGCATAGATAGAATCGGCACTCACTCTGAAAATAGCTGAATCTCCAACTGCCATCATCAGCATCCCTTCTTCAAGACTGCCTCTGAAAGTAGGCGCCAATAGTTCAAAAACATTTTCGGGTCGGCTCACCCTCGAGTCGAAAATAACTGAATCCTTGTGATTGGTATATACAAGAATGGTTTTAATTAAATCTCCAGCAGCAGGTTTTATCTTCCCTCCATTGCTGAAAATTTTATACTCAAGTCCGTTGGCAGTTTTCTCGAAGGCAACCTTTTTTTGACCAAAAGCTGCACTGCTTAAAAAAAGGGTTAAGAGGAGCAGACTTTTACTTGTCATGTTACTTTACTTCAAGAAGTTCAACTTCAAATATAAGTGTGCTGAATGGCTTAATTGGCCCTTGATTCATTTCTCCGTAGGCTAAATTAGAAGGGATAATAAAAGTGGCTTTACCTCCCGCATTCATCATTGGCAAAGCTTCATCCCAACCTGGAATAACTTCTCCATTACCAACTGTAAATTCAAATGCACTGTATGTTCTTCCCTCTTGATAGGCATTGTTCTCTCTTGCCACTTTTTCATTATTGGTATCGAATAAACTACCATCAATTAATCTACCTACATAATTCATTTTTACTTTCTTTCCTTTTTCAGCTTTAGCCCCCTTCCCTTTGGTCTTTTCAATATATATCAAGCCACTAGCGGTTGGAGCGGTTGTAATTTTATTATCGGCAAGATATTTATCGAGATTTACTTTTTCTTCTGCCTTAAATTTTTGCGCTTCAGCTTCTGCCACCGCCATTTTTTCGGCACGCATTTTCTCTATCTCTGCTTTTGTTTTAATATCTTCTACCTTCACAAAAAAGGTGAGCATACTTCCTTTAGTTATTCCCTTTGGCAACTCTTGCATTCCAAAAGTTTTGAAGAATAAAGAGTCAGCGCTTACCATAAAACTAGCGCTATCACCGGGCGAAAGCATCGCAAAACCTTCTTCTAAACCACCTTTAAAAGTTGGCTTGGTAAGCGGAACAGGAACTTTTCTGCCTTGAGCAATTGAATTAAATATCACACTATCTTTTTCATTTTTGTAAACCATATCCATCATAATTACATCGCCCTCTGCTGCTTTCTTACCTTTTTCATCATGTTTAAAAAACTTGTAATACAATCCGTCTTTGGTTTGCTCATAACCCGGATACTTAGAGTTGTTGCATGCTAAAAAAGTTAAACAAGAGATACTGAATAAACTTGTAAGTGTGGTAAAGTTGAATTTCATTGATTGACGTTTTTTTTAAAATTGAGGTACGAAAGTAATGATAAATTTAATTGACGCTTAATTTTAAATTAAGCCGACCTTAAATTAACAAATATTGGGCACTTAAAAGCACATAACCCACCAATACTTTTTTAACAAAACGTTCACTAAAATACCATAGGTAACTCCATCAACAAGAGTTGCGCCTCTTCAGTTGCTTGAACATGCAGTTCGTTGATATCCCAAATGCCCAGTGCATCACGTTTGCCCAATTGATGTTGATTATTAATGGTAACCGCTCCCTCAATTAAAAAGGCATACAACCCATTCCCTTGAATTTGAATAGTATAAGAAAGCGCAATGCCTGGCTGTATATCGGCAAGTTGAAAAAATACTCGTTGATTGATATTCATGCCAACAGGATTGCCATCAGGTGAAATAACTTGTTGAAATTTATTTTTCCGATCTTCGGGATTAAGTCTAACCTGATTGTAGCGAGGTGTGATATTTCTGATTAGTGGAAAAATCCAAATCTGTAACAAATTTACTTCTCTATCAGCATTAGGATTATATTCAGAATGCGTGATGCCACTGCCGGCACTCATCATTTGAATTTCGTTTTCACTAATTCTCCCAATGTTGCCCATGCTATCCTTGTGCTCAAGTTCTCCCTTTAGCGGAATGGTAATAATTTCCATGTTATCGTGTGGGTGCGTACCAAATCCCATACCGGGTGCTACAATATCATCATTCAACACACGCAGTGCACCAAAGTGTACTTTTTGAGGATTTTGCCATGAGGCAAAACTGAATGAGTGTCGCGCGTTTAACCAACCATGATTGACATGTCCGCGTTCATGAGCAGGGTGAAAAACAAACTTTTCTGTCATATTAAGAATTTTAAATTGTTTTCTTATGGCAATATCATTGAAATTTAAACATAAATTTCTTGATTGATGTGATGCTTAATCCTAGGCATTCATTTTATTAACATGTCACATTTAATTGAGAAGGTCGCAAATCTATATTTAATAGGGCATTCAAACAAATTTTAATTATCAGTAACCATTGTTAGAAAAATTTAAACCACAGGCCTTTTTTTATGTTTATAGTATGATGAAATAGATTTAGATTTGTATATCATAAATTCAAACACTCAATGAAAACAACCATTTTTTCTATCACCGTATTATTATCAACTACTATTTTCATTTCTACTCAGGCAGAAGCCATCAATCCTCAATTGAGCGGCTATACCGTGGAGCAAAGCAAAACCGATGTGAACCTTAATTTAGTGCTTGTAGAATTAACGGAAGGCATCATTCCTAAAGGATTTGACAAAGCATGGAAAACCATAGGCCCGCAATGGGCAGACAAAGTAAAATCTGCCGCTGAAGTTTCTTTGTTGAGTGCTTCACTGCTAGAATTGGCCGATAACATCAAAGAAAAATACTACAAACCAACTTGGGAAAAATCGAAAGATAAATGGGTAAAACAAGTGAAAGATGCACGCAGCAGCTTAGCATTGGCAGGCCTGTTGAAGTCGTTATACAACAACCTCAACCCCGAAGTTTTTACAGCAGATTGGACAGGAAAAAGCTCAATTTGGCTTGAAACGCTCAGCAAAATTGAATAATAAAAAACAATACATTACTCTAAGCTTTTTAAAACTTTACAGATGATGACATCAAAAATTTCAACTCAATTTTTTTCACTTATTTTTATAGTGCTTGTCAACTTGAGCACCGCTTCGTTTGCATCAACAAAGTTTAAGGTTGATTTAAACGCACCTCACGAACAAGGGGTTGTAATTTTAAAGGTTAAAAAGCAGTATGCCAATCAATGCGAGGCAACCCGCATCAACTCAACAAAAATTATTAATTGTTTGATGTCGATTGATGTGGTTGGTTTATCTAAAAAGTTTCCCCTACACCAGTCACCTGCCACGGAGCGCGACAAGCATGGTCGTGAGTTGATAGACCTATCTCTGATATACGAGTTAAGGGTTAATCCATCAAATAAACTGGATAAGGTGATTCAGCTGCTACTTGCATCAGGAGAGCTCGACTTTGCCGAACCGCATTACACCCAACAATTATTATATTCACCCAACGACCCTTCTACCTCACTGCAATATTATCTCAATAAAATATCGGCTTATCAAGCATGGGACATCAGCCAAAGCGATACCAACATTGTAATTGGTGTAACAGACACCGGAACAGACCTCTTTCATGAAGACCTTGTGGGTAACGTAAAGTATAACTACCTCGACCCTATTGATGGGATTGATAATGACACCGATGGATACATTGACAATTACTATGGTTGGGACTTAGGTGAGAACGATAATTCACCACAATGTAATGCCAATTTCCATGGCTTGCACAGTACAGGTATTTCAAGTGCTATGGTTGATAATAACACCGGTATTGCAGGGGTGGGCTTTAAGGCCAAATACTTACCAATCAAAATTTCTGATGCAGCAGGTACATTAAATACATCTTATGAAGGAATTGTATATGCCGTTGATCATGGCTGTCAAATCGTGAATTGTTCTTGGGGAGGAATTGGTGCCAGCCAATTTGGACAAGATATAGTTAACTATGCCGCCATCAATATGAATGCCCTAGTTATTGCCTCTGCTGGAAACAATGGTAACGATGTGTTATTTTACCCCGCCTCCTACAACAATGTGCTCAACGTGGCTGCTACCGATCAAGCTGATCACAAAAAACTGAATTCAACCTATGGAATAACCATTGATGTTTGCGCTCCTGGTGAAGATATTTTGTCAACCTGGACCAACAACACCTATGTGGCTTCAGGTGGCACCTCTACTGCTGCTCCTGTAGTTGCCGGTGCTGCAGCTATTGTAAAATCTCACTTTCCTAACTATTCGGGCATTCAAATTGGCGAACAGTTGCGGGCCACAGCCGATAATATTGATACTGTTGCATTCAACGCTCCTTGGGCCGGTAAGCTAGGCGCAGGTAGAATAAATTTATTTAAAGCTCTCACCGACAGCAACGCAGTATCAGTTGTGCTAACCAATAGCAGTGTTACCGATAACAACGACAATGCATTTATTGTTGGCGATACGCTCGACATCATTGGTGAATTTACCAACTACCTTGCTCAAACAAATGCTGTATTGGTGAAAGCATCATGTGCCTCTGCTTTTATCCAAATGATTGACAGCACTATCACGTTGGGTAACATGAATACCTTGCAAACGGTAAACAATAACTCATCACCTTTTAAAGCAACTATATTAAGCGGTGCACCTATCAATGCTCCTGTTGAATTTAAATTAAAAGTAACCGACAGTGCCGGACACCAATTTACCTACTATGTTGCCATAGTGATTAACGTAGACTTTATCAATATCAACATTAATGAGGTAGCTACTACGGTAACCAGCAAAGGAAATATTGGTTACAATAACAGTTCAACACAAGGATTAGGATTTGTATACAACAATAGCAACTTGCTTTATGAATCTGGCTTGCTTATTGGTGCTGGCCCAACACGTGTATCCGATAGAGTGAGAGGGAATCCCGGAACCCAAGATACCGACTTCTTGTCCGTTTCAAATGTTTCGCGAATTATTCCGGGCGTAGTTTCTGAATTTGATGTCACAGGAAGTTTTAATGACAACGGTGCAGCTGCCAATGCTATTCCCGTAAAGGTGCTTCAAAACTCCTATGCATGGAGTACACCCGGCAACACGAAATATGTCATCTTCAAATACAAAGTAATCAATACCGGTGCAGTACTGCTCGACAATCTGTTTATTGGAGTGTTTGCCGATTGGGATATTATGAATAGCAACTTAAATAAAGCAGCATTTGATGCCCCCAACAAGATGGGTTACTGCTACAGTACACAGTCGAATGGACTTTATGCAGGCATCAAACTGCTCAGCAATACAGCTCCGGTGGTTCACTATGCCATGGATAACATTGGTGGTGGTGGTGGTGGAATTGATCCGACAGGAGGAATCAATACTGCTGAGAAATTTACCGGGATTTCAACCAACAGAACAAATGCAGGAGGAGCCGGTAGTGGCAACGATATTATACACTTTGTAAGTAGCGGACCATTTGTGGTGAACCCCAACGATACGGTTGAAGTAGCTTTTGCTTACATTGCAGGTGATAGTTTAGCCGACCTGCAGAGCAGTGCTGCAGCAGCACAAGTAAAATATGACAACAGCCTGGTAGTTGTTAAAAACAATCAAACCCTATCTCCGGCTTTCATCATTTATCCTAATCCGGTTAAGGATATGCTCCACATCAGCTCCCCAAATACTGCGGCAAGCAATTGTGTTGTCAATGTGCTGAATATCGAAGGCAAAATAATCATGCAGCACAATATCATTAATCAGCAAGCAACTTTCGGCATTCCAATGGCAGGTATAGAAAACGGTATTTACTTTGCTCAAATCATTTCTGAGTCAGATGTGAAAACAGTAAAATTTATAGTAAACAGATAATTCTTTAAGCCACTCATCCTCATTCCTCCATCTTGTGCAACGTATTATAAATTGAAAAAATATACAACAGCCGAAGAAGCTGTAAAGATTATCAAAAGCTATGATAAAGTTTTTGTTCACGGAAGTGCAGCAACACCCGAAGTACTGCTTGCTGCTTTGGAAAAAAGAGCCGATGAACTGAAGCAGGTGAACATCATTTCTTTGAGCACCTACGGCAACATGCCAATTGCACAGCTCAAGTATAAAAACTCCTTTTATTTTAATACGCTTTTTGTTTCGCAGCACACACGCGAACTTATAACGCATGGCATGGGAAGTTATATTCCCGTTTTCCTGAGTGAGATCCCTGCCCTATTTCATCGTAAAATTATTGTTCCTGATGTTGCGCTTATTCATGTATCTCCCCCCGACAAGCATGGTTATTGCTCCTTAGGCGTGTCAGTAGACATATGTTTATCGGCACTTAAAAATGCGAAGTATGTAATTGCACAGGTGAATTCAAAAATGCCGCGCACACATGGTGACGGCATGATTCATGTAAATGAAATCAACGCATTGGTTGAAGTTGAACAATCCTTACCTGAAATCGATTATACTAAGGAAATTACAGAAATTGAACAAACAATTGGAAAATACTGCGCATCGCTGATTGAAGATGGTGCAACCTTACAAATGGGAATTGGATCGATACCCGATGCTGTGCTAAGCATGCTCGAAAATCATAAAGATTTAGGTGTGCATACCGAGATGTTTTCAGTTGGTACCATCAACTTATTGAAAAAGGGTGTTATTACCAATAAATACAAAAAGAAACATCGAAGAAAAATTGCCACCTCATTTGCAATTGGCAATCGTGATATGTATGATTTTATACACGACAATCCTGTTTGCTCATTTCTTGAATCGGATTACATCAACGATGCCTATGTGATTGGAAAAAACCCTAAGGTAACAGCCATCAACAGCGCCATAGAAATTGACCTAACCGGACAGGTGTGTGCTGATTCTATTGGGACTAAACAATTCTCGGGTGTTGGCGGACAGATGGATTTTATGCGCGGGGCATCGATATCGGAAGGTGGCAAACCAATTATTGCCATGTCATCGGTTACCAAAAAAGGCAACTCTAAAATTGTTCCTGTGCTTAAAGAAGGTGCCGGGGTGGTGAGCACAAGGGCTAATGTTCACTACGTGATTACCGAGTACGGTATTGCCTCTTTGTATGGCAAAAATTTAATTGAACGTGCCAAAGCGCTCATTGAAATTGCACATCCTGCTCATCGCGAAGCATTGGATCAAGCAGCTCGAATTAGGTTTGGCAATCACTCATTTTAATGGTTGTAATCCTTTATCAGTGAAAATACTGTTTGATTTTGCTCAGTGGCTTCCTTATTAGTGTGAGCAATCCTGGCTTCAAACCATTGATTTCCCAAGCTTTTTTATCCTCTTGATTGGCCTTGTATCTGTTTTTAAAACTAACATTGCTCTGCCCACCTGCACGCATATTCACAATCAGCATAGGTAAGTATGCAACAATTACTTCATGTTTATGAATAAATCTTAACATCAATTCATAATCGGCCGATGACCTGAGCGAAAGATTAAAACTGCCGTATTTTTCGTAACAAGTTTTACGTGCAAAAAAAGTAGGATGTGGAGGCATCCACCCCTTTAGGAAAAGTCCTTTTTTGTATTCTCCCGATCGCCATTTTCTGATAATCTTGCTTGTATCGTGCCGATCAACATAATTTAAATCACCATAAACCACATCGGTATGAGTTTGCTTGAAAAGCGCTACCACCTTGCTAATAACATTGTTTGAAGCATACATATCATCAGAGTTTAAAGCCACCACAACATCACCGCTTGCCAAACTTATACCTTTTGAAATGGCATCATAAATACCATTATCTTTTTCAGAAATAATTTTTGCAATTTTGTTTTTGTAACGATTCACAATTGCCAATGTACCATCAGTTGACAATCCATCAATAATGATGTATTCAATGTCTTGATAATCTTGATTAACAACAGATTTTATAGTGTCTTCAACAGTGGACTCGCTGTTATAGGTAACAGTAATAATGCTTACTTTCATACATCAATTATAAATAGCTTAATTGCCTCATTCTTACTGGCTTTGCAGGATTTCCTTGGTATATGGTGTAAGCATCTAAATTACGTGTAGCAATACTACCTACTGTAAGTATGGAATGACTCTTACAAACTACACCTGAGCACACCACTGACTTTGCTCCTATCCAAACACCGTCTTCCAATGTAATTTCCCCTACAATCAAATCAAAGGTTGTTTTTTTATAATTGTGGTTGCCACATAAAAGCAGTGCGCCTTGAGAAATACAAACGTTATTGCCAATCACCACCTCATCTAAATTGTCAATCCAAACATCTTCGCCAATCCAAACATTATCGCCAATCACAAGTCTCCATGGATATTTGATATTTACCGAAGGTTTGATTACAACACCACTGCCAACCTTTGCGCCAAATAAGCGAAGCAGAAATACCTTTACTCCCATATCAGGAAACCATCGAGAGGTAAAAAAGAACATGTTGGTGTAATACCAAATCACCATTTTAAGCCGAGAAGCACCGGGCTTATACCAATCATTTTTAAATTTTCCTAAATTGGTTTGGGCAGTATACATAGTGGTAATGATATTGCAAATATAATACAGATGAACAATATAACGATATCGGCTCATTTTTATTGCTGCGGAATAGGCAAGAGCCTTATATTTGTGGCTTATAAAGTTGACTCAATATGATGCGTGTAGCGTTAGTAACAGATGGCATATTTCCTTACGTGATGGGTGGCATGCAAAAGCACTCCTATTATCTGTGCAAGTACCTTGTGCGTATGGGCGTGAAGATTGATTTGTACCATACCAATTTGAGTAGTTATGATATTCATGAACTTGAGCTTTTTTCTGCAGAGGAAAAGCAACATATCAACTCTATTGTGATTAAATTTCCCGTATCAGATAAAATGCCCGGGCATTATTTAAGATCTTCGTTTAAGTATGCATTAAAAGTTTACGATGAATTGAAGCAGAGACCGAAACCTGATTTCATTTATTGCAAAGGATTTGCAGGTTGGAAACTTGTTATAGAAAAAAAGTTGGGTCGTCTGAACATACCAATGGCGGTTAATTTCCATGGCTACGAAATGTTTCAACCTGCACCTTCATTTAAATCAAAAATTGAACAAATACTCCTATTCCGTGGGCCAGTTAAATATATTTGCAAGTATGCAGATTTCGTGATGTCGTATGGTTCAAAAATCAATGATGTAATAGCTTCCATACCTATTCCCACTTCAAAAATTGTTGCCATACCAACAGGAATCGAGGAGCAATGGCTCAATAATCAAGTAAAACCTACCGAATCAAAAAAGAAATTTTTATTCATAGGTAGATTTGAAAGAAGAAAAGGTATTGAAGAGTTGCATACTGCACTTTCAAAAATAAATGACAATGTAGCATTCGAATGCCATTTTATTGGTCCTATTCCCGAGGCTTCACGGCTTCGTAGAAGCAACTTATTTTATCATGGTGCAATCAGCGATCAAGAAGTGATTAAAAAAATTACGCGTAATTGCGACATCTTGATATGCCCTAGTTATAGTGAAGGAATGCCCAACGTAATTATGGAAGCAATGGCGAGCGGACTTGCCGTAATTGCAACCAACGTGGGAGCTGTTAACCTACTTGTAAGTGACAAAAATGGATATTTATTGGAATTGAAAGAACTCAATGATTTGGCCAACATCATCAATCATTTTATTGTTAAAAATCCAAGCGAAATTGATTTGATGAAGAAACATTCCACGGAGCTCATTAAAAATAACTTTCTTTGGACATCGATTGCCCGTATTCACCTTGATTTTTTCAATCGTGCTGTATCAGCCAATCTCACAAACTCAAAGCAACAAAGCTGATGCTAAATAACTCAAGAACAACGCTGTTAATTTTCATTTCGGTTTTTGTCAGCTCCATTACCTTCTGGAAGACACCGTTTGAGGGTTATTTGCATTATGTTATTTTTGTGATGTTGCTTCCCGGTTTTGTTAAAAAATTCGGAATCCCAAAAACACCATTCATTCTACTTTTTATTCCTGCGGTTTTCGGTATTTTACAAATTTATGCGGGTAATAATACCTGGGCAGGTTTCATAAAAATATTTGTTGGGGTATTGCTTTCTACAAGTTTTTATGAATACGTGATGCTGCACTATAATTTTGATATCGAAAAAATATTTACCTATTACATCAAAGGCGCATATATTGTTTCTATCATTGGATTTGTGCAGGTAGCTAGTTATTATGCGGGATTTGAGCCGGGTTACAATTACGGATGGATTCTGAATAAATGGGGTTGTGTACCAAACTCTAGTGGTGGTATTCGAATGAACTCTATCTTTTCTGAAGCATCGCAGTGCGCTATTATGCTTGCCCCAGCGGCATTTGTGGTTATATATAATATTATTTACCGAAAAACATATTACATACATCCTCAAAAGGGCTTGGTAATTTTATTGGCTACTGTTCTCACTACCTCATCAACAGGATTTATCGGATTTTTCGTTACCGGAATTTTAATTATTCTCAATCACGCAAAGATTTCAAACTTTATTGGTGCTGGATTTTTATTCTTTGCGCTTGGTACTGTATTATATAACAACAGTCCCGAGTTCAAAGGCCGTATCGACAGTGCATTAGGTATATGGGTAGATCAAGATTTTTCTCTTGAAAATATGAACAGCTCCAGTTTTGTACTATACAACAATTATCACATTGCCATGGAGAATTTCAAAGCCAATCCTATAGCTGGTAGTGGCATTGGATCTCACTCTGTAGCTTTCGACAAATACTCACTTACCCTCAGAAGCGGAATTCTTGATATTGAATTTAACAAATCTGATGCAAACAGTTTATTTTTACGCCTGTTATCAGAAACTGGCATGGTTGGCATATTATTCATTTTAATTTTTATCGTAAAATTTTATGTTAACAGAAGTCGTAACAACCCGGAATCACGTCACTGGATTATTGGCAATGCAGTGTTGGTAATTATCATTTTATATTTATTACGACAAGGTAACTATTTCATTAATGGATTTCCTTTGTTTATGTGGATATATTACTACAACTACAAAAATTTTCAAGCTAAATATGTGAAACAACCTGAAACTGAAACCACATCAAATGCAACCGCCTATGCATAAGATTATATTTCTTTATACTGAATTAGCCGGCTACTTTTTGTCCTGTGTAAACGAACTGACCAAACAAAAAAATGTAGAGGTGCATATCGTTCGTTGGCCTGTAAATAAGGAAGCCCCCTTTAATTTCTCTTTCAATAGTGCCGTTAAGGTATATAATCGAAATGATTTTTCAGAAAGGTCATTACTTGATTTGGTAAGTGCCATCAATCCCAATGTGATATACTGCAGTGGTTGGATTGACAAAGGTTATCTGCACGTTTGCAAGCAATTTAAAAAACAAATTCCTGTAATTGTTGGTTTCGACAATCAATGGAAAGGTACCCTAAAACAACACCTTGCCTCTTTACTCAGTTTCACAAAAATACATCCATACTTTAATCATTGTTGGGTGCCGGGTAAACCTCAATATGAATACGCATTGCGTCTTGGCTTTAAACCCAATACCATCCTCACAGGATTTTACTCTGCAGATTATAATTTGTTTCATAGCTTTTATGAAAAGTATACAGCCCTTAAAACGGAAGCGTTTCCTAAAAGATTTATTTACGTGGGCAGATATTATGATTTCAAGGGTATTGAAGAAATGTGGCAGGCCTTTGTCAATCTCGACAAAAGACTCAATACAAATTGGGAGCTTTGGTGTCTCGGTACAGGTAGTATTCTCCCTATTAATCATCCTAAAATTAAACACTTCGGATTTATTCAGCCCGACAAATTGGAAGAATTCGTGAGTCAAACAGGTGTGTTCATTCTTCCCAGCAGGTTTGAACCTTGGGGCGTTGTGGTGCATGAGTTTGCTGCTGCAGGTTTTCCATTACTTTGTAGTTCCGCTGTTGGCGCCAATGCTGCGTTCCTTGAAGAAGGTGTAAATGGCTATGTGTTTGAAGTAAAAAACAGCTCGTCTATTGAAGCAACAATGGAAAAAATAATTCAAAAATCGGACAAGGAGTTAATCAATATGAGTAAAGTAAGTGCCCACAAAGCATCTACAATAACCTGTGAGAATTGGGTAGAAAGTTTAATGAGTTTACTGAAAAAATAAATTGAGGACATGTGCGGAATAAATGGAATACTTGGAATTGAGAATCCCGAAACAGGTAGCAACTGTATTGGCAGGATGAATAAAAAAATGGCTCATCGCGGACCAGATGATGAAGGTGTTTTTGCTGATGTGAATATTGCTATGGGGCAAAGAAGACTCTCAATTATTGATCTCTCGAGTGCAGGGCATCAACCCATGTGGAGCAACGATAAGCGCTATTGCATTGTATACAATGGAGAGCTTTATAACTTTAAAGAGTTACGATTTGATTTAGAAAGAAGCAGCAGAGGTAGTTCAGATATGCCCTACCATTTTATTACCAAAAGCGATACAGAAGTTATATTAGCAGCATACAGCAGATGGGGAAAAGATTGTCTGAGCAAATTCAATGGAATGTTTGGCTTTGCAATTTGGGACACTGAAAAAAAAGAGTTGTTTATTGCACGCGATAGGTTAGGTGTAAAGCCAATTTACTATAGTTTAAAAAATAACACCCTGGTCTTTTCTTCCGAATTAAGATCTCTGCTCGAATCAAATATCATTCCGCGTAAACTCAACAAGGATGGCCTTGTTGATTACCTACGTTATCAAACTGTGCACGCCCCTCAAACCATTGTGAGAGATGTTTTTATGCTGATGCCGGGGCACTTCATCAAGGCAAGTATCAATTCTTTCTATATCGAAAAATATTGGGATATTAATCAATTTACACCTGCTGCCGGCATTGAATATTCATACCATGAGGTTTGTGAAAAAGTACGCACACTTTTCGAAAAATCGGTGCAACGCAGACTTGTTGCCGATGTGCCATTCGGAGCATTTCTTTCGGGCGGTATCGATAGCAGTGCGGTGGTGGGTATGATGAGTAAAGTTTCGACCAACAAGGTAAAAACATTTTCAGTAATTTTTGATGATGAGCAATTTAGCGAAGCTTCCTATGCCCGTATGATTGCAAATAAATTCGATACAGAGCATCACGAAATAAAACTCACGCCCGATGCTTTTAAAAATGAAATCGAAGATGCACTCAAGGCAATTGATCACCCTAGTGGCGATGGTCCAAATACATACGTAGTAAGTAAGGCCACTAAAAATGCTGGAATTACAATGGCACTATCGGGTTTGGGTGGCGATGAACTTTTTGCAGGTTATGATATTTTTAATCGTTCTTTAAAATTAGAAAAAATGAAATGGCTGAGTGGAATCCCCGGAATTTCGATAGCTGCAGCCATCAATAAAAAGTTGAAGCCGGGAATAGCAAGTGCTAAGTTGGAACATTTGTTCAAACAAAATTCATTGGACTTCAAACACACTTATCCATTATCGCGAATGGTATTACTCGATGATGAAATCAAAAAGCTGATTGGTGAGCAGCATCAATTGAAAAATGTTGTAACTGAAATTGCGAAAAAAATTGCCGTAAAAAAACATGGAATAATATCGGCAGTAAGCATTGCCGAAATAAGCACTTATATGCAGAATGTGCTATTGCGTGATACTGATCAAATGAGCATGTCGCATGCATTAGAAATAAGAGTTCCTTTTCTTGATTACGAGTTGGTTCAATTTGTAATTGGCTTACCCGATTCATATAAAATGCCGGTAACTCCAAAAAAACTTTTGGTAGATGCTATGGGCGATTTGCTGCCCAATGAAATTGTTAACAGGCCCAAAATGGGATTTACCCTGCCATGGAAAAATTGGCTCAAAACAGACTTAAAGAATCTATGCGAACACAACCTTCAGTTGCTTGGTAAAAATCCATATTTTGAAGCTGCAGCTGTTGACTCGCTTTGGAAAAGATTCTTGAATGATGACCCATTTGTATCATGGAGCAGAGTGTGGCATCTAGTGGTATTACAGCATTGGATTTCAGAAAATAAAATAGTTGAATAATCGCATTGCCATCTAAAGTCTATTATTGTGTAATTCGAAAAGGTCATATTGATGAAGTACATTATATACTATCGTATTAGTACCACCCTTCCATTATAGGTTCTACTAATTCCTTTAATATCAATTACTTTCAGCAAATATACGTAAGCGCCTTGAGGAGAATCAACTCCTTCAAACCTTCCATCCCAGCCTGCTTCAGGGCCTGTACTAGCAAAAACAATTTCACCCCAACGGTTAAAAATCTGCATTGCATACTCCTTAATGCCTATGCTTGATGGCTTGAATTTGTCATTTAATCCATCGGCATTAGGTGTGAATGCATCAGGAATAAATAGTCTAAACTCGGGAGAAATGTATACCGTTATGCTGATGCTATCAGTGCAACCATACTCATTTTTCACTATTTGAGTCACTCGAAAAAAGCCCGTGTCACTGAAAGTATGCGTATAACTGCAATCTTCAACATAGGTACCATCACTAATCCTTATAGCACAAAAAATACTTTGCTTGGAAGTATCGGTGAAGGTGATAAGCGGCTCGAAAATACTGGCCTCATTGGGAGATGCGATGAACCCTGCCTGAGGATTAGGATATACAGTCACTGCATTGGGATACACAAAAGTTGAAGTATCCACACAACCGGTTGTGGTAACGATGGTTAGTGTAAGGGTATAATTACCAGGAATAATGTATTCATGTGCAGGTTTTTGCACATCTGTACTGCTATTATCACCTAAATTCCATTGGTATATATATGGGGTTGCAGCCACGCTACTATCAATCAATTCAACAAATACAGGACTACAACCCGTACCACCAATGATTCCAAAATTTGCCAAGGGACTCGGATACAATCCCACTGAGTCGGTAATGGTTTTTAAGCACCCATATTGACTGACTGACAAGGAAACAGAAAAAACTCCTAATTGATTGTAAACAACATCTTGTGGCGCTTGCAAATTACTTTGATTTATGGAGGCATTAGGCCCAAAGTTCCAATCAAAAACAGCATCTGTGGTGTAAGCCCCGGTGGCGTTAAAATCAAAACTATTGCCCGCAAAACATTGGTTACCTGCTCCTGAAATACTTGGATTGAGCAGCGGGAAAACCCAAAATAAAATGGAGGCAGTATCACTACAAATACCCTGATTGGTTGCCACAAGGGTAATATTATAAACCCCGGAATCGGGATATATGTATGTTGGCTGAAACAAATTACTGGTATCTGAACTGATACCCTGAACCCCAAAGTCCCAATGCCAATTGGAGGCATTGATAGAGTTATTTCCAAAATCAATTTGATAACCCACGCAGTATTGATTTACCGAGGAAATATCTGCAACCGGCCTGAGCACCGTAAGTACATTTCCGTTGCCGGTGTATGTTTCAGTACAGCCATATTGAGAAATAGTTAAACTAACTGAGTTGCTTCCTAAATTTGAGAAGCTTATATCCGTGGGGTTTTGCTGGGTGCTAGTTTGAGGGGTTGCATTACTTCCAAAATCCCATAAAAAGGTGGCATCTGATGAAAAGCTGCCCCCCGCAAGAAAATCAAAACTGTTGTTATCAAAACATTGCGGAGCCGGTGAAACAATATTTGGATCTAACAGCGGATAAACCTCAAAAACAGAATAGGCCGTATCATAGCAATTGCCGCTTGGATCATAAGCAACCAACATTACCGTATAAGTTCCAGTGTCGGAATAGGTGTAACTGGTTGAGATTAAATTAGAGGTATCGGCAAGGGTAGACGGGTCACCAAAATTCCAATAGTAAGTATTAGAATTGACACTAGATGCCCCACTGAAATTGACAGTATTTCCATTACAAAAAGTAGTTTGGGCAGGAATAGAGGCAATAGCAGCATCACAAAATAAAATGTTGAACTGAAAATCTCTTTTGTTGGTGCTTAACAACACCCCGTTTCTGTATTCGCTCACGCAAACACCAACTACATATTGTCCAATATTTGTAGGGGTTCCGTTTAAGTAACCTGTATTGGCATTGATGGCGAAGGCTGGTGAAGCATCAATGGGATAGGTTCCTGAATATCCACCCAAAAAAGTAACCAACGGAAAAGGAGGTGGATCTGGAGGATTGGGCGCAGGGTTGGCCGTGGAACCACCTGTGTATGGGTCACATAAACTGTATACAAGCAAATCACCATCAGGATCGGTAGCTACGTGATCAAAATTAAAATTGACATTACTGCATAAAAACAGTGGGGGAAAATTGGTAAACCTTGGACTGCTGTTGCAGTTTGCAAGTCCAGGGTCAGGAATATGTGCCAAATAACTTGCACCGGTTGATCCCGGGTCAAATAAATTGGTGATTGTTCCATTACGACAACAACGTTGGTAAACAATATTATATCCACCCGCTAAAGGCGGTAAATTAACAACTTCTTCATAAATCGCCTCTTCTACACAAACATTGGTTGGTGGCACCAGACAGGGACTAATTACCACCGGAGGTATAGGATTAGGGCCACTGTAAAACATCTCGATAGTGTTCAAAAGCGTTCCCGATGCATTGTAAATACCAACGGCTGCAGGAGAATCAAATGGCGCTTGCCCATTAAAACAATCGCGATAGAGCTTTAGCGTAATGCGATAGTTGTTGTTGCCTAAACAAGTATAATAAATTTCTCCCCCAACTATATGGGTAGCAGATACCTGCAACCCTATCAGGAGAGAAATCAATAATATAACGTACTTGCTTACACTCAATTATCTTTTTATTTGTTAAACAAGTTTCAATAAAAAAGGTTGCGCCTGTTATTTCATCAATTGGAAGAACCCTTTCTTAGGATCGATGGTTCCCAATTCTAAAGTAAAATAATAAACACCTGGATTCAAATCAGCTGGAGACCAATTATTTTGATAATTATCTGACTCATAAACCTTACTTCCCCAACGATTGAATACTTCTAATTTTGGTTGAGGGAAAAGTTCCAAATTTTCGAATACAAGGAATTGATTCTCCCCATCACCATTAGGTGTAATAATGTTAGGTACGACCACATCACAGTCGGGTCTTAATGGAACTATTACCTCATCAAAGGCTGTATTTCCGCAAAAATCGGTAACTGTTATTCGGTAGGTTACAGAGTAATCAATGGTAGGATTAATCGATACTGCGCTATTACCTGGGAAAGCTGCAAGCGTAATCAAATCTTCCCATAAGTAGCTGTAAGTTCCTGCGCCACCATCAGCAATAACGCTCAAGGTAATTGGATTTCCGGGGCAAACAGTGGTGTCAGGACTTGCAACAGCTGTAAGCTGACTATAGTTTTGCACATTCAAGGTGATGCTATCAGTTACAGGTGATTGCTGACAAGCATCAGCCATAGTAAGATAATAAGTAGTGGTTACAGACGGCTGAGCAATTGCTGTTGAGTCTCCTGCCAATGGCACTGCTCCTGTACTCCATGTAAAAGTGTATGGTCTGCGACCATTGCTGAATATTGGCTCAAGCTCGGTTCCAACATTTGGACAAGGCACGGTAATATCTTGCCCCAAGTCGAGTGTAATTGGCAAATAAGGTACCACAGTAGCCGTTACGTTAAACTGAACAGGCGCAGTGCCACAGGCATCAGTTACAACAAGCACATAGGTGGTTGATTGGGTAAGGTTATTGGGCGTTGTATAAGTACTACCTGTTCCAACCGGTGCACCATTTAAAGTCCAAGCATAAGTGTAACCCGGGAAACCGCCCGATGCTTGTGCAGTTAGCGTGCTCGCCTGATTTGGACATAAAATTTGTGTGGCATTTGTAGTTGCTGTAAATGGTGAGGCCGTTGGCACGTTTACCGTGATGGTTTGAGAAACAGGCTGAGAACTGCAAGAATCTGTTACGGTGTATGTGTAGGTTGTTGTAGAACCCGGGTTAACTGTTATCGTTGCAGCAGTATCACCTGTGTTCCACACAACAGTATAGGGCGGATAACCACCAATAAATGAAGAATTAATGGTAACTGCATCACCCGGACAAGTAATGTTGTAAGTTGATTGCGCATTTGTGATAATTGGAGCTAGCGGGTATATCATGATACTGTCGGTTACGGTTGAACTCAAACCGCAACCCACTTGAAAGTATGATATCACAATTGACTCATCAGGCTCCGCCACGCCATCATTAACGGCACTTACAGTAAACTGAATTTGATTTTGACCGGGAAGGAAAATGATGGTATCGTTAAGCGCGTTGTAGTCGGTACCGGCAATTGCTGTTCCAGTTATCGTTATTGGAAGAATTAGGGTATCTGAAGCTGCGCCCGGACGAGTAAAATCAATAATTGCTGTACCGCAACCTTCAACAATAGAATTGTTGATGCCTGCGGTAACAATATCCAGATTGATAGGTGTTCCAATACTTACAAAAACAGAGTCAATCGCTATAAGGCTTCCGCATCCATCGTTAATCTGTACAATGTAAGTTGTGTCTTGTACCCCAGTTACGTTAATAGTCGGGCTAAATCCAACAAAGGTACCTCCAAGTATCCAAGCGAAATTATAAGGGGGAAATCCACCTGAACCTACAGCACTTAATGTAGAGCTGGAGCCAACAGGGATGCATATATCAGCTGCTGAAACCTCTAAAGGAAGACCCGGGGGAACATTCACAGTAATGGAATCTATAACAGGTATTCCGTAACATGTATCAGTTACTGTGTAATAGTATGTTGTTGTTGTTGTTCCGGGGTTAACTTGAATGGCTATTGCAGTATCTCCCGTATTCCAAACTACGGTATATGGCGGATAACCACCACTAAATTGTGCGGTAAGTATAATTGGGGAGTTTGGACAGATAATAGCAGTATCGGGAGCATTGGCTGTTACAGGTGCAACGGGTACAATCCATATACTAGATGTAATTAAAAACGACCCACAAATATCTTGTGTAAATGAGATAATGATTGACTCAGGACCTTCAGTGATGCCATCGTTGGTTGGAATTATAGGTACCACAACCGTGTTTTCTCCGGGTAGAAATGTTACTGTATCGGGTAATGCATTATAATCTGTTCCCTCGATAGCTGTTCCTGAAACTGTAATCGGGAGCGATAGCGTGTCGGCCACAGAACCTGGTCTGAAAAAAGTAAAAGCCGCTTGAGAGCATCCCTCAACAATAGTGGTATCTCCGTTTAGTGTATTGGATACAACTGAAACGGCATTTGAAGTAAAACTCAAGGCCTCGAGAAATACCCCTGAATCTAATGTTCCATCAGTGCCATCGGCAATGGCTAATCTAATGTGGTAGGTTTCTCCACAGATAACCGGTGATACAGCTGTAAATACCGTGGTAAAGCCATTTAAAGAAACAGAGGCCTGACCAGTATTTGAAATGTAATATTGACCATTCAAGTTTGGTTGAACGGAGCTAATTGTAATAGGTAGTGGAGGATTGGTTCCTGGAACCACCGCAATATTTTGAGAATTTCCTGTAAAAGGACCGGTGATCCCAGGACCACTGATAAAGAATCCAAAAACATCGTTGAACGAGCTATTAATCCATTGTGTGTACTCATCTGAGCCAAACACATAGCGGAATTTTACCGTATCTGCAGCCGGCACGAAATCAAATTCTAAAATAGCCGCATCATTGGTTGAGGATACATTAAAATTTTGCCCAATCAGAGGTGGAACAGAATTTGCCAAAGTAAGCAAATCAGGATCAGAACCACCTAAAGGGGCTCCCGTGGGAATTCCTACAGGGGATAGTGCTTGTACATCGCCTGTTGACATAACAATGCCGCTATCAAGACCTAGGTTTGAATTTACCCCATTGAAAAAACCAAGCTGAACTGACTCTCCACCAGCGGGAGTAAATGTAATGTTACTAGCTGTAACCCCCGCGCCCAACAGGATGTTATTTACCAAACTTTGAGCAGCACTTGGGGTGTTATAGGCCGTAGTGCTAACTGTAAGTTGTGCCTTAGTAACCGAAACTGTGGCGAGACACAGTGCTAAAACAAAATTGAAAAGTGATGTATTTATTTTCATATATATGTGATGTTTATCTAATTAATGTTACTGATCCTATTTTATCATACAACCTTCCTGACAAACTTTTTGCCGAGATTCTGTATGAATATACGCCTTCAGGAACGTTTTTGCCTTCCCAAAAATAATTATTTAGGTTATTACCATTGTTGTAAATGATTCCTCCCCAGCGGTCGAAGATAGTAAAATTTAATTCTTTCACCCCTTGCCCTCTTATTTCCCAAATATCATTTAATCCATCATTGTTTGGTGTAAAGGCATTTGGAATCAATACGCGTAAATCCGGATTTACCCATACCACATTCACCACTGTATCTATACAACCACTTGTATCCTTCATCACCAATTGCACTTGATAACTTCCACTATCTTGAAAAATATGTTCAGGGTGCAAATTTAATGAAGTTGTGCCATCTGCAAAATCCCACCAATTATTCATAGGATTGATAGAGTTATTTGTAAAGATAATATGATAATCGTCCTCCGGATCGGCATGGTAACTATAATCAGCAACCGGATAATTAAGTGATACCAGCACATTTGCAGTAACAGTGCTGCCACAACTATCATTAACGGTAACCATATATACCGAATTGTTCGTAGGGGAAACCGTAATTTCAGGAGTAGTTGATGTAACATTTGTCCAGCTGTACTCATAGTTAGGAACACCTCCAAATACCTGAACACTTGCCGTAGCCGATTCACCCAAACAAATTTTAATTTCCTCGGGTAAAAATGCAGTAAGCGGGTTAACCTCTATCAGATTAATTCGTGCCGTATCATAACCATGTAAAATGTTGCAGGCATCGGTAACTTCAACTACATACCATTGGTCTTGAGGAGTAATAAAAGTTGCCGTGCTTCCCGCTGTGAATGGATTTTGCCATGAGAAATTGTATGGCGGTGTTCCTCCGGTTGCAGAAGAAGTAAAAGTTACAGGTTGATTGGGGCAAACAATATCTTGATCGGAAGATGCGGTCACTATAATTGGCGCAACAACTGGTACATTCACAATCACTGTGTCATAATCGAATACTTGTTGACAGGTATCCTGCACCATCACCACATAAGAAGTGGTTACAACAGGATTCACTGTAATGCTTTGTGAACTGCCTAAACCGTTTTGCCAAGTGTAATAATAACCAGGTATACCACCAGTAGCAGAGGCATGGAGCACCGCGGGATCGCCAGCGCAGTTCAGCGTGGTATCATTTCCCGCATTGGCAAATATCGAAGGAACATCTGAAATATACATGTTGATGGTAGAAATTAATGTAGAACAAACACCGCCAATTGTGGTAATTGTAATAGTATCTAAACCTTCAGCAAGGTTGTCTTGATAGGCATTGATATTAATAAATGCCGACTGTTGCCCGGGCATGTATACCAAACTATCGGCAAAATTAGTGTAGTCACCATTATTAGGAGAACCACTAATAATAAAGTGAACGGTGTCACCCAGCGTAACATCGCCTGGTCTCATCATTTCAATGCTTGCAACTCCACAACCTTCATAAAGTATAGAATCTGTTCCTCCGATACTAACCGAGCCGGTTAGTTGCACCCCTTGGCTGCTGAAGCTGTTCGCCTCCAAAAACACCTTTGAATCTAAAAGGGGATCAGATCCATCGGCAATCGCAATTCTAATATGATAAGTAAGTCCGCAAGTAACGGGTGACATTGCTGTTAGCACCGTGGTAAATCCATTTAATGCCACTGTAGTATTGCCCGGATTATCGATATAATATTGTCCGTTTAAGGCAGGTTGAACCGAACTGATGGTAATTGGAAGTGGGGGATTGGAGTTGGGCACCACGGCAATGTTTTGAGAATTTCCTGAATATGGTCCGTTGATGCCTGGTCCACTGATGAAGAATCCAAAAACATCGTTAAAGCTTGTGTTGATGAATATTTGATACTCATTAGAACCAAACACATAACGAAATTTTACTGTGTCTGATGAAGGAATAAAATCAAACTCTAATACTGACACATCATAAACACCATTAACATTGAAGGCCTGATTGATAAGAGGTGGAACAGAGTTAGCCACGTTTAACAAATCAGGATAATTTGCAGGTGTAAAGTTACCTACCCCACCTATAAAACTATTGGGCATTGCATCAAGCACATTACCCGAAGAGAGCACTATCCCGCTATCGAGACCAAGATTGGAGTTGTTCCCTTTAAAATAACCGAGTTGAAGTGTTGAATTAGCTGCTGGGGTAAATACAATGTTGCTGGCGGTTACGCCAGTTCCCAGCAAAACATTATTGACCAAGCTAGTAGCTGGATCAGGAGTTACATAAGTACTTGTATTAACCACTAATTGAGCTTGTATTTCGATGTGCTGTAGCGCTAGAAACAGAGCTGTTACGATAAATTTGAAAACGTTTTTCATGGTTTTGTACTTAGCCTCTAACTATACATTACGTTATAAAATTAATGTATGTTAGCAAAAACTATGGTAAATGTATAAATAATTTTAAATCAACAGTGAACAAATTTGAATAAAGTATCTAAATTCAATTATTCATTTGGCTAAACCGAGTTAATCAAAATAAAACC
>JBILUU010000140.1:0-7261 GCA_044370815.1 Bacteroidia bacterium | reverse complement strand
CCCACTCATTCCAATTGGTTCCCTTATTCCCGATTCATTATCAACCATATATTCCTGCGGAATTACATGAATGATTTCTTCCCCGGGGAGCATTGCTAGTTTGTACATGTCTTCAATCAAAGCATCAATATCATTTTGATTGATTTCACTCTCTGAATTAGTGCGCGTACGAATGCCATTATGCTGCAAGCTTTTTATGTGCTGTCCGGCTATGCCTACATTAACTTTTCGAATTGGAATACCAGTTTTTTGTTCGGCTTCTTCAACGGCTACTTTGATTGATTGCACAGTTCGTTCAATATTTGAAACCTGACCACGCATCACACCTACCGATTCAGTTTTACCCAAACCCAATATTTCTACTTTCCCATATTCATTCTTTCTACCAACCATAGCTACTATTTTGGTAGTACCCACATCTAAACCTACAATATATTTTTCACTAGCCATTTTATATTTATGTTACTGTTACCTTTAATTTGATCGTTGATTTTTTTGCGCTAACAATTGCTTTGATTTTGTACAAACAATTTGGTTCTTGTATTTCAAATTGATTGTTTCATACACATTCCAGCCCACCTTGCTCAGTCCGTGCTTGTAAAAAATATGTAGTTTATTCATCTTTTCTTCTATGTCTTGAAAGTTGCCAAGTACAATCACATGATTGCCGACAAGCGGCACCAACTCCACTTCTTTGCCTATATAAACCTGCTCTATTTGGGCTTTCCAAAATTCGTTCGAATCCAAGTATTTAGCAAGACGGTACATGCCAAATAGGTTGTTTTTTATTAACAGCGAATCGTTAATATCTGATCTGCTGTAATTGATTTTGTAGCACACATCATAGCTCTCGAAAATATTGCCAGTAAAAACCGGTAAGCTTGCGGTATAATCGCTACTCCAAGGCATCAAAAATCCATCCTCATCAAGATAAAAACTTTCGCCTTTATAATTGATGATACGCGCAATTGGGCGCTTAGTGGTTACGTTTATTTTAAGTACACCATCAATTGTTTTAAAAACCTCTGCATTGGCAATATGAGAATTACTGTTGAACATGCGTTCAAGCGATGCGGCATCTATTTTTCCAAGTGCTTCTCCCTTCAATTTTTTGTTTTTTTCTTTCAGCATGGCATAAATATTTTCTTGTCTGATAAACTCATGTTCATCAACGTGATCAATATTTACTTCTATAGCTTTGCATGGTTTTTCATCTAGTGTATAATTAGCAAATCCCAGCAGTGTTAGGATGCCAATGATACTTACGGTCCATGCTGAATAAACCAGAATTTGATGTATTTTTTTATTGGTTATTTTTCGCATGAGTAAATATATTTTCAATTGGTTCAACTAATTTATCGATATCTCCTGCTCCAATGGTAACGAGTACTTCAGGTTGATATAGTTTTAAATAATCAAGAATTTCGGAAGCATTTAAAAGCTGCTTTTTATTGCAATCAATATCTTTCATTAACATCTCAGAACTCACGCCACTGATGGGCAATTCCCTTGCAGGATATATTTCCATTAAAATTGCTTCATCAAGCAACGATAAACTTTCTGAAAAACCTGCTGCAAAATCTCTTGTGCGACTGAATAAATGTGGCTGAAAGATACCTGTGATGCGTTTGTTTGGAAACAGTTGTTTTACTGAATTCACAAATGCTTTGATTTCTTCAGGATGATGCGCATAATCATCGATATATACAAAATTGGTCGTTTTAAAACGAATGTCAAATCGCCTGTTTACACCGGTGAATGATGCTAACGATTGTTGGATACGACTTGCCGATACACCCATGATTTGAGCAGCAGCAATGGCAGCAACACTGTTCTCTACATTGTGCAGTCCGGGTAATCCAAGTTCAATATGATCAATATTTTCTATACAACTGTTGAGCTTGAATGTGTATGTGCCATCAACAATCTTTATTTCGGTTGCACTGAAATCAGCCAATTGATTAACCGCATAATGATATATTTGTACATCATTAGTGCATATCGGTTGATAAGAGAGTCCTGCCTTAGTAATCAACGAACCCTTTGATTTTACTTGTGCTGTAAACAAACCAAACGACTCTTTAAGACTATTCGCGTTGCCATAAATATCTAGATGATCGGAGTCTACAGAAGTAACGATTGCGATATCAGGATGAAGCGTTAAAAATGAGCGATCGTATTCATCGGCTTCCACAACAACAGGAGCAAGCATGTGAGCCGATTCCTGATCTGATAGGTGATTGATTACTCCGCTGTTTATTTGATTTCCTGCTATAAAGTTAGTGTTGTAATTTTTTGATATGCCGCCAAGAAAAGCAGTTACATCATATCCCGAGTGTTTCAAAATATGCGTAAGCATACAACTTGTTGTAGTTTTTCCGTGCGTTCCTGCAACTGCCGCATTGAAGGTGCTTTGTGTAATCATGCCCAATACTTCGGCACGTTTCTTAATTGTATATTGCTGAGCTTTGAAATAATTGTACTCACTGTGATTTGCGGGAATAGCCGGTGTTACAACAATGAGCACTTCATTTTTATTTCCTTGTATTAAGTCATTAGAAATTGAATCGACATTATCATCAAAATGTACCTGAATGCCTTCTTTTATCAATGAATCGGTGAGTGAAGTAGGTGTTTTGTCGTATCCTGAAACAGCAATTCCTATGGAGTGAAAATAGCGTGCAATGGCACTCATGCCAATACCGCCAATGCCAATGAAATATGCATATTTGAGATGATGAATCACTTGTTTTTTTTATTTTGTGTTCCTAATCTGTAAACTTCCGAGGCAATAACTTCAGCTGAATCTCTTATGGCTAATTGAGTAATTTGATGTTCGAGTTTCATTCTTTTTTCATCATTACTCATTAGTTCTGTAATCACCATTCCTAATTTTTCTCTTGCCTCTGCATCTTTAATCAATACAGCAGCATTATGGTTGACAAGTGCTAATGCATTTTTTGTTTGATGATCTTCGGCAGCGAGCGGGTAGGGGATCAGCACTGCCGCTTTTGTAACCAAACTTAATTCGGCAACTGCACCTGCACCTGCGCGCGATACAACCAAATCAGCAACAGCGTAGGCATAGTCCATCTTAGAAATAAATTCATACGCATATATACCTTTGTTTTCATATGGTTTAACTGCGGCTTCAGCGGTACTGAAAAATGATTTTCCAGTTTGCCAAATCAGTTGAATATTTTGAGAGGCAATCAAGTCAAGATTTTTTAAAATACTTTCATTGATGGTTTTTGAACCAAGACTTCCACCGGTAACAAAGAGCGTTTTTTGTTGGTCTTTTAATTTGAAATATTCTAAACCTCTCTCTCTTTTACCATTTAAATTAAGAATGTCACTGCGCACTGGATTTCCGGTAAGAATCAGTTTTTCTTTCGGAAAATATTTTTCCATATTGTCGTACGCCACGCATATAGTTTGCACCCTATTACCTAAAAGTTTATTGGTAATACCAGGATAAGAATTAGCCTCATGAATAAGTGCAGGGATTTTCATTTTTGACGCGGCATACAACAACGGACCGCTTGCAAACCCACCTACACCAACCACTACATCGGGTTTAAATGATTTGATAATTTGTTTAGAGCGTTTGATGCTCTGAAATAATTTAAATGGGAATGCCAAGTTGCTGAGTGAAAAACTTCTCTGCAAACCGCTAATGTTGAGTCCTTCGATTGGATAACCGGCAGCAGGTACCTTTTCCATTTCCATTTTACCTAATGCCCCAACAAATAGAATATCTACCAGTTTGTATTTTTCCTTTAATGCATTAGCGATTGCTATGGCAGGAAAAATATGGCCACCTGTGCCTCCACCGCTGATGATTACTTTAAGCAATTGATACCTCCTGTTCTGATGAAAGTTGATCTTCTTTTGATGTTGTTTTTTCGGCTTCTCCTGCACTCACACTCAGTATAATTCCAATTCCTATACTTGTAAACCAAATTGATGTTCCTCCCATACTAAGCATTGGTAATGGTTGACCTGTAACAGGGAATAAGTTGGTAGCTACCGCCATATTGATCATGGCCTGAAAGACCAAACTAAATGCACATCCAAAGGCGAGTAATGAACCAAACATACGCGGGCTTTTAGTGGCAATACGAGTTCCTCTGAACAACAATATTAGGTATAGTAAGAGTATCACAAGTGCCGCAAATAAACCATACTCTTCAATGATGATGGCATAAATAAAATCGGAATACGGATGAGGTAAAAAATTTCTTTGAGAACTTTTGCCGGGCCCTTTGCCAATAATTCCTCCTGTAGCAATAGCAATTTTTGATTGTTCAACTTGAAAATTACCTTTCGCATCCTTTTCATTACTGCTGAAATTTTCTATCCTCTTCATCCATGTTCCAAAGCGTGGGAATACCTTGGGAGCCAACTTTCCTACAGCCAGTATTAGTAATACTGCCACCAATCCCATCCCCATCAAAGAAAGTAAATGTTTATAACTAATGCGACCAATAAACATCATAACAAAACAGGTGGTAAATAATACTGCAGCAGTCGAGAAGTTGGCAGGTAAAATCAAAGCACATACAATTACTACCGGTAAAACAACTGGAATAAACGCCTCCTTCAAACTTTCAATTTTTTCTTGTTTTTGCGAAAGCACACGCGATACGTACATGATGAGTGCAAGCTTTGCAAAATCCGATGTTTGAAAGGTTAGCGATGTTCCGGGAAGTGCCAACCAACGACTTGCTTCATTCAGGTTACTACCTTTCATCAAGGTCAACAGCAAGAGTGGGATAGCAAGAAAAATAGCAATGAGTGAAATGCCAGAAAAGTAGGTGTACTTAATGTTATGAGTCATATACATCAAGCCCAAACCAAACAATAAAATGAATCCATGTTTAAACAAATAATATTCGGTATTTCCCGATTGAAATTTGTAAGCCAAAGTACCCGTTGAACTGTATACTACCAGTAATGAAATTACCGAAAGTATAACCACAACAGCCCATATAACACGGTCTCCTTTAAGCTTGATGTTTGTTAAACTGTTCATTGATTCACATTAATTTTAATTTGATGATGGATATCTTAGCTGCAAGGTGTTATTCAATAAATCATTAACAGCACGTTTAAATTCATTGCCTCTTGCCTCCACATTTTCGAATAAATCATAGCTGGCACAGGTAGGCGAAAATAAAACAGTATCACCGGCTCTTGCGAGCATAGCAGCATGATGCACTGCTTCGTCAGCACTGCTGGCATTAACGATTAATTTTTCTTCGAATTGGCTGAACGCTTTAAAAATTTTTGTGATGTAATTGCCCAAACAAACAATGTGTAAAACCTTATCTTTCACAAGATCTTTCAGCATGGAGTAATCATTACCTCGGTCGACACCACCTACAATCCAAATGATATTTTTATCAACCTTTTCCAATGCCAGCCAAGTACTGTCCACGTCAGTAGAAGCCGAATGGTTGATGTAGGTTACTCCTTTAATATCATGAACTATTTCAAAGTTGTGTTCTTCAACTTGCATATTGTTCAATCGTTCTTTAATAAAATCTCTTCTGATTTTAATTAAACGGTCCATTGAAGTTGCCTTCATGGTGCTTCTGCTGCTGCTCTGCGGCTTTTCCATCTTTATTTAAAAGCGAATAATAATTATAATGATCTTACTGCTTGTTTGAATTGATGTCCACGATCTTCGTAGTTTTCAAACAAGTCAAAACTTGCGCATGCCGGAGACAATAGCACGATATCGCCTTTTTTACCCAAGCGGTAAGCTTTTTTAACAGCTTCTTCAGCTGTACTTGCATCTTCAATTAAGGTAACAACTCCCTTAAATGCTTGGTGAATTTTTGTGTTGTCTTTACCAAGGCAAACAATCGCTTTCACTTTGTCTTTCACAAGGGCCATCAACATGCTGTAATCATTGCCTTTGTCTTGCCCTCCAACAATCCAAACAACAGGATTATTCATGCTCTCAAGGGCATACCAAGTAGAGTTTACATTGGTAGCTTTTGAATCGTTGATAAATTCGATGCCGTGCACTTTGGCAACAAATTCCAAACGGTGTTCAACATTCACAAAGTCTTCTAAGCTTTCGCGAATGATTTCTTTTCGTACTTCAAGTACACGGGCAGATAGACTGGCAGCCATTGAGTTGTACTGATTGTGTTTGCCTTGTAAGGCGAGGTCGTGGATTGACATAGAGAATGTATTATGGTTATAGTTAATAATTAAATTTTCGTTTTCGATGTAACCGCCTTCATCAAAGTGGGTTTGTAAACTAAATGGCAGCAGTTTAGCAGCAGTGTGAAAGCTGTTGAAGTGTTTCATCAACAACTCATCATCATGACAGTAGATAAAGCAATCGGACTCAGTTTGATTCTGAATGATTCTAAATTTAGCATTCACATAATGCTGCAACTCATAGTTGTATCGGTCAAGATGATCGGGCGTAATATTCAGCAATACAGCAATATTCAACCTTACATGATACATGCCGTCTAATTGAAAACTGCTCAGTTCAAGTACATAATAATCGAAGTCATTTTCGGCTACCTGCAGGGCAAAACTCTTTCCTACATTTCCTGCCAATCCAACATGAAGTCCACCTTTTTTTAGTAGATGGTAAGTAAGCAAGGTGGTTGTTGTTTTGCCGTTTGTACCACTAATGCCAATAAGTGTGGCCTTGGTGTAGCGTGCGGCAAATTCTATTTCTGAAATAACAGGTGTGCCTTGTTCGTGCAACTTTATAATCAATGGAGCTTTGTCAGGTATCCCTGGGCTTTTAATCACTTCCTCTGCGCTGAGTATCCATGCTTCATCATGTTTATTTTCTTCAAAGTTGATTTTTCTGTCAATCAACATTTGTTTGTATTTAGGCTTTATAGTACCCAAATCACTAACAAGCACATCATAGCCTTTCGATGCTGCAAGCACAGCACTTCCCACACCGCTTTCACCGGCTCCTAATATGGCTATTTTGGGAGTTTGAGACATGTTTGATTATCTAAGCTTGAGGGTTACGAATGTGAGTATGGCAAGCATCACACCCACAATCCAAAATCGTGTAACTATCTTGGCTTCATGAAAGCCACTCTTTTGATAGTGATGATGAAGTGGGGCCATTTTGAATAGTCGGTTGGCTTTGGCATACTCTATTCCATGTTTCTTTTTCTGATATTTAAAATATCCTACTTGAAGCATCACCGATAAATTTTCAACAAGGAAAATGCCGCACAAAATGGGAATCAACAACTCTTTGCGGATA
>JBILUU010000139.1:0-7269 GCA_044370815.1 Bacteroidia bacterium | reverse complement strand
GTCACAAAGTTTCATTAATGCAACTTGATAGTAAGCGCACGAAGGCGCATGACCAAAGTGAACCATGCCGCTTAGACGCCCAGAATGTTTCAACGGAATTTTTTTTATTTGACATCCAAACTGCTTAGACGTGGATGGCATGCTTGATGTTTTTGATGCCCAGCGTGCAGCCCACAACCAATAACAGCGGCTAAAAGAAATTGGCTAATTTGTGGTTCTAAAGAAAATTTATTTTACATTTGAAATGTGGTTTCCAAAAGAAAGTTTGTACTTCAAAAGCGCCAACTTTCTTTAGCCGCAAATCGTTATAGGCAAGCGTAACAGACGACACAACAACCATTAAACTGACAGGAAATTATCGAAACATCAGGACGACATATAAACTTAACAGCGGACTTTTTTCCGACACGACAGCCCAACACTTCGTGTTTTATTTTTTTTGCCGACCCGCATTTTTTAAAAACAATTTTAACCTGCCGCACAAGTGGCACATTTGGTTTTGCCCCGACACACAAAGCCGACCCTTCGGCAAAACCAAAAGAGCCACTTTTTTGCCAACGCTTTGACAGTAATAGTTTAATAAATCCTTAATTTGTAGTAATTAAATTGACAATGAAAAAAATCGGAGTAATTGGACCAAACAAATCAATGTGTAGCAAAGAACTTTACGACTTTGGTGTTGAACTTGGCAAGCGACTTTCTTCGCCTGACAGAGTTTTTGTTTGTGGTGGACTTGGTGGTTTTATGGAAGCGGTTTGTTGCGGAGCAAAACAATCTGACAAAACTTTTAGCGGGCAGACAATTGGAATTTTACCCGATGCAGTTACAGACAACGCAAACGCATACATAGACATTCCCATTGCGACAGGACAAGGCATAGCACGAAACATAATCATCGTAAACACAGCCGACATAATTATTGCAGCAGGTGGCGGAGCAGGAACACTTTCTGAAATTGCTTTTGCTTGGCAACAAAAGAAAACTGTTTTGTGCGTTACGCTTTTTGACGGTTGGGCAAAAGAGTTGGCAGGAAAAAATCTTGACAACAGAGCAGACGGTTTACTTATTCTAGTAAACAACATTGAAGAAATTTTAAAGCATCTTGACAATGGCTAAAGTGTTGATGTTTCATAGAGTTTTGCCCGACAAACTCATAACACAGCCAAATGCCTATTCAACATTCGGCACTCTTATTACGCAAGAATATTTTGAAACAGTTTTATCGTGTTTGGCTGACAACGGCTTTCAGTTTGTAACAGTTTCAGAACTCACACAGCACAGCGACACAGCCAAACTTGTTGCATTGACTTTTGATGACGGCTATTCAGACAACTTTGAATTTGCTTTACTATCACTGCAAAAGTTCAAAGCGACAGCAACATTTTTTCCAGTTGCAAATCCCTGCAAAGACAATTCAGTTTTACCGCTTGACATTTATTATCAGTGTGTGGATGAAATGGAATTGACAGAGGAAAATCGAAACGATTTTATTTCAGGCGACACGAAAAAGAAATTCTATTGGAGTGACCCCGAACTGCAAAAAGAGTTTTTGAAAACAAGTTTTCAAAAACTCTTAACACAAAACAGAGTTTCTTATTTGCGACCAGACCAAATAAAATTTTTAGCGGACAACGGTTTTGAAATCGGTTCACACAGCGTAACACATTCGATTTTGACAGCCGAGTATATGAATGAAAGCAAAATAAATTTTGAACTGAAACAATCCAAAATTTATTTAGAAGGAATAACGGGCAAGCCCGTTAATTCCTTTTGCTTTCCCTCGGGTTATTACAACAGCAAGGCTATTGAACTTGCAAAGGAAAACGGCTACACTTCCGTTTGCCTAATAAAGAAAAATCAAAACGAAGAAGTGCAAGCACTTCCTTCGTTTGAAAGAATATTCATTAAACCAAATTCTATTGAAGAATTGAAAGTACTGTTAAACACCAAATGAAAAGTGAAAGAAAATTAAGCAAGATGAATTACACACTATCTATACATACTAAGCACGATGCTAATTTTACAATAAGTGCAAATTCTAAGATTGTAAAATTTGTTGAGTTTGAAAAATTGGTTAAAAAAAGATATTTTTCTTTTTCAACTGATGATATTTTTCATAGGGAGTACGAAGAAATAATTAAACCGCAATTAATTCCCTTTAGAAGTGAGATTTTAAAAATAAATTTTTGTTGGCTAAATGAATTGCAAGAAACCGTTTTGATTAATAATTTTCCAAATGCAAAAATTGAAAGAAAAAAACATCACGTTTCTCACGCCTATTCTGTCTATGGATTTACTGCACCAAATGAAGGGGATTTGATTATCAGCTTTGATGGTGGCGGTGATGAAGATGATTATTTCAAAATTTATTGTTATTTCCAGAAAAAAATTATTCTACTCGAAAATATTTCACTTAACCTTGGAACTCCATACAGAATTTTGGGAATGCTTTCAGAAGAAATTAAATCACAGCCAATCTTTGAATATGAGTCAAATCAACATCTTTCAGGTAAAATCATGGGATTAGCACCTCTGGGAAAAGTAGTCTCTGAATATCAAAAAAACTTAGCGGAATTCTATGAAACGTTTCTAAGCACAAATATTAGTATTAAGGATCATCTTGAAACCCTTTTAAACAAGACGAAATTAAAATGTAATTCTAGTTTAAAATTAGAGAAAAATTCAGCTAGAGATATATTGCAAACTTCACAATTTACTTTTGAACAACTTTTTTTAAAACACACTAATAAATACTTACTAGACCCAAAGTATAAGAGGGTTTTGCTTACAGGCGGCTGTGCTTTAAACGTTAAACTTAATACTCGAATATTTGAAGAATACAGTAAAGAAGTCTTTGTAAGTCCTGTCCCAAATGATTGTGGGATTTCAATTGGTGCTGCATTATCTGATATGGATGTTGTTAATATTTCTCAAATTAATGATGCTTTTATTGGTCCTGAGGTTACTGACAATTTTGACTTCCCTAATTATGTTAAGAAATATCATGGTAGAAAAATTGGAATTAACATACTAGCTAAATACATTTCTGAAGGTGCCGTTGTCGGAACAATTATTGGAAATTTAGAAGCTGGTCCAAGAGCATTAGGCAATCGTTCGCTTCTAGCTAATCCACTTATAAAAGGAATGAAGGATAAGCTGAACAATATTAAAGATAGAGAGTTTTTTAGACCAATTGCTCCTATTGTGTCATTAGAAGTAAGAAATAAATATTTTCACAATTCTCCATTGTCTCCTTTTATGTCGTTTGCACCTATAATTAAGGAAGAATACCGCCAAGTATTAAAGGAAATTGTGCATTTTGATGGCTCATGCAGGATTCAAACTGTTGATGAATCAAATGCAACTCTGCACAACCTATTGAAGTAATTTGGAATACTAACAGGATTTGAAATTTTAATAAACACATCTTTTAATTCTAAGGGGAAACCCATATTAAATGAACTGAGTGAAGCATTCGAATTATTCAACAACTCTGCAATGGATGGTTTATTTATCAATGGTTATTACTTCTCAAAATGAAAACAGAATTAGGAAATTTTATAGAAATTAGAAATGGGTATTTCATAATGGGAAATGCTCAAACATTTAAGACAAAGTATGGAAATGATAGGTGGGAGCATTCTCAGGCAAAACTTGAACACAGGGTTGAAATCACCAAAGATTTTGCAATACTTGAATCACCCGTTACTTCCGAAATCTTTAAACACTTCCTAAAAGATAACACACTAGATAATTATAATGTATTAAACGAAATGGTTAGCTGTGTTTCTAACAAAAATGATTTAGGTGAATATTGCAACAGCGATAAAACCGAATTTGAGTTTACCATAGACTGGAAAAAGTTATCCTTTGAAGAAATAAATCACAAACTGTCTAATCAAAAGCCAGTAGTTGGCGTAAATCATCGAGACTGTGTCTTGTTTTGTGAATGGGCTTCAAAAGTTCTTAATGCAAAATGTCGTTTACTTACTGAAGCGGAATGGGAATACGTTTATAGAAGCGGCAGTACTTCAACTTTTTTTTGGGGCAACGATACAACAATAACTAACAAATACTGCTGGTATTGTGAAAACTCTCTATTAGAAATTCAACCTGTAAAAACCAAGTTGCCTAATAAATTTGGATTGTATGATATGGGTGGGAATGTCTGGGAATGGTGCACCGACTTTTATGACGAACAATTTTATTATTCCTCCACTAGAATAGACCCAGTTTGTACAAGTCTTAACTTTGAGAGAAAAGTCATCAGAGGAGGCAGTGTATTTAACAAGGCTGAGACTTGCAGGGCTTCGCATCGATGGGGTATACATCCTAATTCAAGGAATGAATTTTTAGGATTTCGAATTTTATTAGAATTAAATTAAAATAGGTGATGATTTACATAGTAAGCATTGGACCAGGCTTTAGTACTGACTACTTAACATTAGAAGCATTTCGTATGATAACAAATGCCGATATCGCCATTTATGTTGGTGAAATGATAGGTGAAGAAATTAAAAATATCGTGAAAGGTGAATTAATTGTAAGTAGAAAACTAACAATAGATGATGTAAAAAAAATCATAAATGATAACATAGGGAAAAATATTGTTCTGATGGAGCCTGGTGATGTTTCCTTGTATTCGGGTCAGATAGATAAACAGTATTCTATGACACAATATTTATCTTGGTTTAGAAAAAAAGGTTTTTCATTTAAAATTATTCCTGGTATAAGCAGTTGGTCTGCTGTTTGTGCTTCTTTAGGCATTGAGAATACAAAATTTAATTCATCACAAACCATTGTTATAACTAGTATAGAACGGCTAATTGAAACTAAAGCCTTTAATGAAATTGAAATTTCTAAACTTTTAGAACAACAACCGAACTTAGTATTGTTTCAGTCATTTCGAGAATGGGATAAAATTTATCCACTACTATTAAAGGCATATCCTAAAGATACTCCAATCATTTTTGCTTACAAGTTATCTTGGGAAGATGAGGTAATAATTCGCGGTAAATTATCTGAATCACAAAAGTTAATATCGCACAAGAATATCAATAAACATACTTTAATATTAATTGGAGAAACCTATGAAACAGTTGATGGACAATAATGATTACGAAAAATACCTTTCCAATCAATGGAAAGACGTTGACAGGATTTATGAATTAAAACTATTTTCCAAACATGCTGATATGCTTGAAAAATTAGTTCAATCAAGCCCTGACATTTCTAAAGAAAGTAAAATTCTTTGCATTGGCGCAAGATATGGTATAGAAATGAAAGTTTTTCAGGAATTCGGTTTCACCTATGATAATATTATTGGAATTGATATTTATCCCAGAGATGAGAATATTATTAAAGCCGATATGCACAATCTTCCTTTCGAACTCCAAACTTTTGACATAATTTATTCCCATCATTCTATTGACCATTCGCTTTTTCCCAAAAAAGCATTTGAAGAATTCAATAGGGTCTCCAAGGAAAATGCTCATTGGGTTTTTAGTATTCCATTTGATGATTTTGGTAAAGAGGAGGCTATAGATTTTGATTCCTCTGATGAAATAAAGGAATTGATATTGCAGTTCAAGCACCTTGTAAAATATGAACTTGAGGTAAAAAGAAATAGTAATGGTTTTGTTGAACCATCTTCTACGTGGCTGCCAGAAAAATGGAAACATGAATTAAGAATTATTGCAATCTGAAATTTATTTTGAAAACTAATCCAACGCTTCATACTGTAGTAGTTATTCCAACATCCTTTAAAAGGACAAATCTGCTTTTAGAACGTTCCTTAAAATCTGTTTATTCCCAAATTAATTTGGTCCCGAAACAAATCTATATTATTGATGATAATGACGATCCAAAAGAATTTTTCAGAATTAAAAAAGCAGTGAAAGAGTTCCGTCAAAACTATTTTACTCAAAAAGGAATTTCCAAAGAAAATTTAGCGCAAGGATATTTCCATACAACAGTTATAAGAAATAACCGGACTCCAAAAAATGCTGGCGCGGGAGCAAGGAACACAGGTGCTTATAGAGCATATATAAATGATAGAATCGGCAAAAAAACATATCTAGCATTTCTCGATGATGATGATGAGTGGTCATCAGATTATCTGCATCGATGTATGTGTTCTATAAGGGAGAGTTTACTCAAAAAAAATTATAGCAAATACGAATGTCTTTCTGTAATTTCAAGCATCTTGCGAAAAGAGAATGATGTTGATACGATTATTACTGCATCTTCAAATAAATTTACTGAGGAAGCATTCTGTGTTGGTAATCCTGGCCTGCAAGGGTGCAATATTTTTATTGAGCTAAATACTTTTTGGAGTATTGGTGGTTTCGATGAAAATATGCAAAGTACTATTGACCGTGATTTCGGCATACGATTTTTAGAACACTTGAAACAGAATGAGTTTAGATATTTCATAACATTAAAGGAACCTTTAGCAATACACTATGCTCATAATCAAGAAAGGGTTACCTCAAATAGTGCAGTAAAGCATAAAGGACTAGATGTTTTTTATGCAAAATATCTCAGTCGAATGTCTAAAGAAACTGTAATCAATTCCTTCAAAAGAGCTAAGCAACTTTTTAACTTTGAATACAAATATTTTCCAATTAAAGAAAACATTTTCGATGACTCATTGGCAATAAAATCAGGTGTCCCAATTAAACTAATTATTGGCACTGCATCCAAGAATGGAAAAAATCTATTAGAATTATTAAAATCCTTCGCTTATCAAATAGAAAATTATGGTAATGATTGTTCCGAATATCTTTTTTTAATTTTGGAAAATTGTGATGATGAATACCAACTTCGTCCAATAGTCAAATATTTTCAAGAGAATAAAAATATCAATATCAAATTTATTACTGTTGAACAACAGAAAGAGGATTATAGTAGTTTTCATTACAACCATATTTTTGATGCAAATAAAATAAACAAAAAATCAATAGCGTTTAGTCGTTCAATGCTTCATTGGTATATCAAACAATCTTCAAGTTCGCTATTTAAAGGAGATTGTGTTACATGGGTAATTGATGACGATTGCCTCTTTTATCAGCTTTTAGAAAACGAAAAAGGAAATACAAAGGAAGAGAAATTCAATTATTTTTCTAAAATATCTAAATTGAGGGATGAAGGTGTTGATATAATCTTGGGAACTGTCACAGATGCACCACCATTGCCATTTATGAGTACTCTAAGAGTTCAGCTTGTAGATTTATATTACAACCTAACACACTTTGCTAATTCAATCCC
>JBILUU010000138.1:0-7286 GCA_044370815.1 Bacteroidia bacterium | reverse complement strand
TCTCTCATAGGCGGTGGCGACTCTGTTGCGGCCATCAACAAATATCAATTGGCCGATAAGGTTAGCTATGTATCAACGGGTGGCGGTGCTTTACTCGAATATATTGAGGCAGGAACACTGCCAGGCATAAGCGCTATACTCGAAAAATAATAAACAATATGGATGCAGAGTTTGAAGAAAAGTGGAATCGGGTGATCGACAAGGTATCAGAGCCATACGGTGAACGTTTGGAGTTTGATGCTATCTTGTTTTTAATAGGTGTGCAAGAGTTGGGTAAGGGATACCGCAAATTTACTAAAGATCAAAAAATTGAAGTGATGCACGTGGCTATTTGTAGTTTACTCGCACCATACGGTTACTATATTTTAGAGGGTATTGACCCTGACGGTTGGCCACATTGGACAGCCACTGAAAAATTGCCATTCTTGAAACCGCTACAGCAGCATCATCTGATGAGGCAAGCGGTTGTAAACTATTTTGAAAACAATGAGTTGCTTGAAAATAAAAACGTAAGCTAACTATCTGTATTTTACAGTAAGCTCAGCAGTTTCTCCCGGAATAATGTGAATATTGCTTTTTGGGAAAATCATGGCATCCTTTGTAACTTCAACTTGCAAAATCACTTCCAATGGAAACTCATGATAGGTTCTTCCATTGTTGTCTGTTGTTTTCTTATCTTTTACAATACCGGGTTTAGGGTTATTGTCAGAATTCAAATTTACAACAGCTCCAAAAACAGGAAGATTTAATGAGTCAACAACAGTAATAATTGCCTTTCCGGGTTCCTCCTTCTTGCAAGATGGAGCAAAAAATATGGCAACCATCACAAGTATGACTGAAAAAAGTATGACAGTTTTGTTTTTCATTGTTGAGTGTTTTTAATGATTACGTTTCGGTATAAAAATATGTTAGCAGCATCTTAAATTTATGTTGCTTGTTGAAATCAATTTTTGTTATAAAGTAAATTTAATTTTGAACTGTAAAGGTAATTTATTTTTCTTTGCTACACAATACTTCCAAATAAAATGAGTAATAAAACCTACCTTTTTCGATTGATTAAATCAATGATCATATGGGTTTTTATGTTTTGTCTGATACAGAAATCTTATGCCCAAGAAGACACAATTGTAGTGATTAATACCTCCAAAGGCATCATGAAATTTAAATTGTTTGATGATACACCAACGCATAAAAGGAAGTTTTTAGACATGGTGCGAACAGGTTATTATGATAGCTTAATGTTTCACAGAATAATTAAAGATCTGATGATTCAGGGCGGTGAACCCGATGCAAGATTTGCTGGATCCGCAAAAGCTTCTTCAATAGAAAACCCCGATTGCATACTTAAACAAGAAATCAGCAGCCAAAGATTTCACAAACGCGGAGCATTGGCAGCTGTTAACCAAAATGATGAACGGCCAAACAGTAAATCTTCATGCCTTTGTCAATTTTTTATTGTTTTAGGGAAAAGATTTAGCGATAAAGATTTTCAATCGCTAGAAATCAGAAGAGAAAATCAGCTCAAGCAAAAGATGATTAACGTCTACCTTTCTATGCCTGAGCATAAATTATTGAAAGATAGATATGATGCCCATCTGGAGGCGCGTAACAACGATAGCCTAAACACAATCAGGAAAACAATTATGCCATTTATTGAAGCTGATTTGAAGAATGAAAAAATCAGAAAGTTTACTATTGAAGAAAAAAGAACTTATGCCACACTTGGAGGTGCTCCACATCTTGATGGCAATTACACAGTTTTTGGTGAACTCATTGAGGGCTGGGAAACATTAGATAAAATTGCCGCAATTGAAGTTGTGGGTAACGGCAAACCTAAGGAGGAATTGCGCATACAAGTGTACACCGAAGTTGTTAAATAATTATGTTATGAAAGAAAAAATTACAAGTTTACTTGAACAAGCAGAAGCCTACAGCATTGAAAATACGGATCATTCGGAACAATTTCGATTGAAATTTTTAAGCAAAAAAGGGGAGTTAAACAATTTGTTTGCTGATTTTAAAAATGTTCCTAATGAAGAGAAAAAAGAAATAGGTGCGTTAATCAATGCTTTTAAAGAATTTTGTCAGTCTAAATATGATGCTTCCAAGGAATTGTTTTCTGCATCTGCCAGCGCTCAATCGATAAAAGATGATTTCACCAAACCAGGTTTTCCTTATGCGTCTGGCGGGATTCATCCACTCACCACCACTCGTCAGCGTATAATTTCTATATTCGAAAAGATAGGTTTCACCGTTGCTTCAGGCCCAGAAATAGAAGATGATTGGCATAATTTTTCAGCACTCAATTTTCCTGAAAATCATCCTGCGCGCGATATGCAGGATACTTTTTTTATTGATTCCAAATTCGCTCTTAGAACCCACACCTCATCTGTACAGGTGAGATTAATGGAAAATAACAAACCGCCTTTCAGATCATTGATGCCGGGAAGAGTATATCGCAATGAGGCCATTAGTGCCCGTGCGCATTGCTTCTTTCATCAGGTTGAAGGTTTGTATATTGATAAAAATGTGTCGTTTGCAGATATGAAGCAAACCTTACTTTATTTCTCCAAAGAAATGTTTGGAGAGCAAACGAAAATACGCCTTCGTCCCTCTTATTTCCCTTTTACAGAACCTAGTGCCGAAATGGATGTAACCTGCTTTATATGCAATGCTAAGGGTTGCAATGTTTGTAAACACAGCGGATGGGTAGAAATAATGGGCTGCGGTATGGTTGACCCCGAAGTGCTTAAAAATTGTGGCATCGATGATCAAGTATACTCGGGCTTCGCATTTGGTATGGGAATTGAACGCATTGCCATGCTCAAATACAGAGTCAATGACTTGAGATTGTTCTCTGAAAATGATGTTAGATTTTTAAAGCAGTTTCAATCGGCAGATGAGTAAAATCGAACAACTCTGTGAGTTCTTAAAGGAAAATCCTGATGATGCATTTATTAACTATGCACTAGCCCTTGAGTATCTCAAAATTAATAATAAAGAAAAATCTATTGAGCTTTTTCAGTTGTTGACAATTAAGCATCCCGATTATTTGCCAACTTATTTGCACTATGGCAATTTGCTTGCCGAGATTGGAAATACAGAACAAGCAGCCCTTACTTATGAAAAAGGTATTGATGTTGCTTGCTCACAAAAAAATACGAAAGCAAAAGGTGAGCTTCAGCAAGCTTTATTTATCTTGGATTAGTTCATATCCTTTATCACATTTACAGCCTCTTTAATGTAGGTGTCTTTTCTCACAGCTTTAATCCAATCTTCATTCATTACTTTTTTGGTACTATCGCTAGCAATTTTTTCCAAGTCTTGAGCCATTCCATAGGCGTTTAGTTGTTTGCCTTCTTTTTCCAGCTTGTCCAACAAATCAGTTTCAATATTATTTTTTTTCTGCTCTGCACGGTACTTTTCTAGGTTAAGAGAGATTAAGGTATTATCTGCTTGCTTCTTAAATTTTTCTTCAAGTTCTCTTATTTGTTTAAAGGTTAAATCACCTTCAACACGCGCTTTACTTTTCTTCTTTATTTCATCATAATTCCAGGTGGCATTCCACCTATTAATGCTTGCGGGCGCTATTTCATCCCACGGCATAGGGTAGTCTTCCTCTCTTTCTCCTTTGTATAATTTCTCATATTTGTCGGGCAGCACAATGTCTGAATTCACACCTCTCAATTGTGTACTACCTCCATTCACGCGATAAAACTTCTGCATGGTTAGTTTTAAACTGCCTATAGGGGCGTAACTCATGTGCGCATAATCTAATCTATCATCCATACCCAGCACCCTTTGCACAGTGCCCTTGCCAAAGGTTTGCTCCCCACCTAAAATAATTCCGCGCTTATAATCTTGCATAGCCGCAGCAAGTATTTCAGATGCTGATGCACTAATGTTGTTAACCATGATTACCAGTGGACCATCATAGAGAATACCGGGGTTTCGGTCTTCTAAAACATCAGCATTACCACCTGTATTTTTTACCTGTACAATAGGCCCTCTATCAATAAACAAACCGGCCATGTCCACAACATCTTGTAAAGATCCTCCACCATTATTTCTAAGGTCAATAATCAAACCATTAATATTTTGCTCTTTTAATTTGATGATTTCGTTTTTTACATCAACTGCACATCTTCTTCCACCCGGCTTGTTGAAATCGGCATAAAAGCTGGGAAGTTTCAAATAACCTACTTTGTTACCGTCTTCAATAATCAATGATTTGGCGTACGTTTCATCGAGTACTACAATATCCCTAGTTATAGGAATCACCTTTGTGCTTGCATCGGGTTTGCGCACTGTTAATCGCACTTCCGTACCTTTCTTACCCCTTATCAATTGCACCGCATCATCTAATCGCATATCACTGATATCAACCGGTTCATCTTTGCCCTGCGCAACCTTTAAAATTACATCACCGGCTTTTAATTCTCCTTGTCGCCAAGAGGCACTACCAGGCACAATACTAGATACTTTAATGACACCATCTTTTTCTTGGAGCTGCGCACCTATGCCTTCTAATTGTCCGCTCATTTGAATATCAAAATTATCTTTCACTTTGGGTGGAAAAAATTCGGTATGCGGATCAAAAACATTGGCAACACAATTTAAAAACATACCTGCACGGTCTGTTTCATCAACTTTCTTCAAACGCTTAAAAAAATCAACATAGCTCTTTTCTACCTTTTCTCTCGACTCCTTTTCAATCGTTTCAAAACTTTTTGTTTCGATAACGGTATCCTTTTTAAGCATGGCCTTTTCTTGCGCCTCAAGTGCCTCATTTATTCTCACTAGCGTTTGATATTTGAACAATTTTCTCCATTCTTCTTTTTGCGCCTTGATGTCGGCTGCATAATTAATTTTCTTTGGATCAGTTTCTATTTTTTCATCCTTGTAGAAGTCGAATGGTGCTTTCAACAAATCCTTGTAAAATGCCTCTACCTCAGCGTATCGCTTAATCAATAATTCATTACTGCGATTGAAAAAATCAAACTTATCTGATTTTAGTTGATCATCGATGAAATAACGCATGGCCTTCAATTCATTAATATCCGACTGAATCAAAAACTTCTTGTTCACATCAATGCGCTTCAAATATAAATCATACACATCTGCAGAAAATTTATCATCGAAGTTGCGTGGCTTAAAGTGCCCCATCTGCAAAATGTTACTCATCACATTTTCCGTAATGACTGTTTTATCATTGGAGTTGGATGTGTCGGGTAAAAAAGAACACATAAAACAACTTACCGAACAAATAGCAAGGGTGCTAAAAAATAAGAATCTGTTTTTCATAAATTAATTATTCATACAAATATAACCCACACACATCAAATAACCTGTTAATTAGTGTGAAGTAAAATTCAAGTGATTTCCCATGCTCAAATAAGTTATACGCTCAGTTTAATCATTTGATGCGGAAAATGACACCTATCCAACAACTCCTGTTACGTACAAGATTTTTTTATTTCAAATAAACTTCCACAAAAATTAATTGTTTTCAACAAAAATATATTTGCAACAATACCTTTTTTGAGGTAAATTTGCACTCCATTTAGATTTATTCTAAATAAAAATAAGTGTATAAACAATTGATAATAAACAATTTATAATGATTACTGTATCGGAAAATGCCAAAGAGCATGCATTGAAATTAATTCGTGAAGAGCAAAAGCCCGAAGATACTTTTATCAGGGTTGGTGTGGAAGGAGGAGGTTGTTCAGGCCTCTCTTACAAGCTCGAATTCGATAATCAACTGAAAGAAGGAGATCAACAGTTTGAAGACAAAGGAATTAAAATTGTAGTCGATCGAAAAAGTTTTCTTTATTTGATTGGCACTGAACTTGACTACACAGGTGGACTCAATGGTAAGGGCTTTGTATTTATAAACCCCAATGCCTCAAGAACCTGTGGCTGTGGTGAAAGTTTTTCTGTTTAATTGTTCCATACATTATACAAACTACGATGTCAGACATTTTAGAAGAAGTTACAGGCAGTGAATATAAATACGGTTTCACTACCGACATTGAAATGGATACAGCCCCAGTTGGGCTCAACGAAAGTATTATTCGTTTTATTTCTAAAAAGAAAAATGAGCCCGAGTGGATGCTCGAATACAGACTTAAAGCATATAGCAAATGGCTGACGATGAAGGAGCCAAAACATTGGCCTCATGTATCATATCCCGAAATAGACTTTCAGAATATTATTTATTACGCAGCACCAAAACCCAAAAAAGAATTAGCAAGTTTAGACGAGGTGGATCCCGAATTGCTCAAAACATTTGAAAAGCTTGGTATATCGCTTGAGGAGCAAAAAAGACTTACCGGGGTGCAATCGAATATTGCTGTAGATGCTGTAATTGATAGCGTATCGGTTAAAACCACATTCAAGGAAACACTGGCCGAAAAAGGAATTATTTTTTGCTCTTTCAGTGAGGCTGTGCAAGAACATCCCGATTTGGTAAAAAAATATATGGGTACCGTGGTGCCATACACCGATAATTTTTATGCAGCACTCAATGCAGCTGTTTTTACCGATGGCTCATTTTGTTATATTCCCAAAGGTGTTAGATGCCCAATGGAACTAAGCACTTATTTCAGAATCAATGCATCTGGAACAGGTCAATTTGAAAGAACATTGATTATTGCCGATGAAGGCGCTTATGTGAGCTATCTCGAAGGTTGTACAGCCCCCATGCGTGACGAAAATCAATTGCATGCTGCCGTTGTTGAAATCATTGCACACAAAAATGCAGAGGTAAAATACAGTACGGTGCAAAACTGGTATCCTGGCGATAAAGACGGAAAAGGAGGCATTTACAACTTTGTAACCAAGCGTGGAATATGTCTAGAAGACAATTCTAAAATTTCATGGACACAAGTTGAAACAGGTTCAGCGGTAACGTGGAAATACCCTTCGGTAATTTTGAAAGGCAATAACTCAGTAGGCGAATTCTATTCGGTTGCAGTTACCAATCATCATCAACAAGCTGATACAGGTACCAAAATGATACATATTGGGCGCAATACCCGAAGCACAATTGTATCGAAAGGGATATCAGCAGGTTTGAGCAATAATAGCTATCGTGGTTTGGTAAAGATACATAAAGGTGCAAAAAATGCGCGTAATTTTTCTCAGTGCGATAGTTTGCTTATGGGTGATAAATGCGGAGCACATACCTTTCCTTATATTGAAATTAAGGACCAGTCGGCCATTGTGGAACATGAAGCCACTACATCAAAAATTGGAGAAGATCAATTATTTTATTGTAAGCA
>JBILUU010000137.1:0-7297 GCA_044370815.1 Bacteroidia bacterium | reverse complement strand
TGCTTGAATGTAAACTTCATTGCCTGATGTTGCCCACGAACCATAGCGTGTAAGCAATAAATGCGATTTAGATTTAGCCACCAGCTTTTGCTCTACCTTGCCTGTTGCATCAATTTCGGCCGTAGCCAAAGATTTAGCGCGAGTAGAAACCGACATGCTATTGATATTTTTAGCATTATCATTCTTTAATGCAAAGGTTTTAGGGTCGTAGTTTCGGTCGTTATCGGCAAAAACAAATTTCAAATTACTTTTATCTTTAAAGAAGGTAAAAGAATTAAAAATACCATTGTCATTAGTAGTGTGCTGATGTTTTGGAATGTGTTTAATCCAATTGATTTCACCATCAGAAGCAATATTGGCTACAAGAATTGCTTTTGAAACGTAATGGTAGGTGGTGGTGGTTTGTCCTTTAGAATTGGTAGTGGTTACCACATAAAAATAATCTTCCTCCATAATTAGGTTTGAGGTGTTATTGGCCATAGCAACAAAACCTCTAATTTTGAAAGACGTAGAAACTCCTTCATTTTTCTTTGCATTTCTTTTGGTGGTCATGAATTCAACCGTTGATCGGTCGAGTTTCTTTTGATTATCGGAAATAATCTCACCGGTTTTGGTATTAAGTTTGGCATAAAAAATACCGTCAAAGTCATCAATGTTTCCTTTTTTAGTAAGCTCAGAGTAGGTTCCGGCACAAATCAATTCACCGCTTTCACTAATTTCCAGTGAAGCACGCAAAATTCCTTTATTTTTGAATATAATTTCAGACTCAAATGGTTTTGAATCGGGCTCGTTCAAATTGATACCCATAATTTTATAGTACCAAGTGGCTTCACCATTTTTCTTCATTTCCTTCCTTTGTGCTTTGGTTTCTGCTGCATCTACATATACCAAAGAATACACAATTCCATCGTCACCAATAACTGCAGAACCGCCATAATTATCAATGCCTAAATCGTAGGTAGATGAGCTTATTTCTTTCATATCTGAGGGTGAGTACAACGTAAGTGTTACTTCACCGGGATATAACTTCTTCTCTACCTTTTTTCTCGGGCCTTGATTGATGATTACTAGCAAATCTTTTTTGCGGTTGGTTTTGATGTCATATCCACCACCATCGCTGTAACCTAAGTTAAACAAGCCAGTTTTTGCACCTTTGGTACTTCTGCTTGCTAATTTTGTAGTTTTTGAAACAGGTTTAAAAGATTGATCTAAATCTTGATAAAACAATGAGGTGGTTTTATCTTTACTTTCGGTTTTGAGGTAAAAAACAATATCCTTTTTATCGAGTGCCACCTTCCCGAAGTACCTGTAATCATTAGAATTGGCAACCATTCCCATTGCTTTGCTTTTTGTTGCACTAATGGGCTTGGCCTCTCCGTTAGGAATTAAACTTACCGGTGATAGTTTCCAATAATTTAAATCACTGCCTTTACTGGTCATTACACTAAGTTCGTTATCGTGTAAACGGTAATCAATAATATCGCGTGCACCACTTAAATTTGGGCCTATTTTGAGGTTGCCTGATTGCGAAAAAGAAGTTGAAACCCCCAGAAAGAGGCTTAAGGAAATGAGCAATAATTTTTTCATGTTTGAATTTTTTGTGCAAATAAAACCATTTTAATTAAACTTTTAAAATTAAATATTTGTTTCTTTGCATGCTGAAATGAATCTACCATGAATAAACAATTATTTTTACTGCAAGTATTCTTTCTTGGAATGCTTATATCCTTTTCTGATAAAGCGATTGCATTTACCGACACTGTTTCTGTTTGGAAAAAGGTATGCGATGACTTTTCGGATTGCAAGTTGGTTTTTACAGAAAAGTTCAAAGATAACGCCAATCAGTGGCCGCTGATTAACGATGAGCAAAAAGGCATCGCTGAAATTATGCCCGAAGGTGGCTTGCATATTAAAACAAACAAAAAGATTGATTTTGGTCAATGGGTTAAATTGGATGTGAATCAAACTGAAGACTTTTCTATTGAGTCTGCCATTGATTTTAAGGGCGGCAGCAATGATGCTTTTTATGGTGTTATTTATGGCTTAAAGGATTGGGAAAACTACCATTTCTTTTGCATCAACGCTTCGGGTTATTACAACTTTGGCGTAAGATACGAGGGCTTGAATGCTGTATTTAGCGGAAACCTTTATTCAAGCAACATCTTAAAGGGTAAACAATCCAATAAACTTAAAATAAAGAAGGTTGGCAAAAAAGTTTTTTTTAGTGTAAATGGCGAAATTATTGATAATACCAACTATAAGGCAATTGTAGGAAAGCGCGCAGGATTTGTGGTTTTTGACGGGAAAGTTAATTTGCAAATACAAAACCTTATTTATCAAAGAAGTATAGATGCCGATGCAGTGGCGGTAGAAAAAGGCGATGAAAAATATACCTCTAGTGGTAGCGGGTTTATTGTGAGTTCAAAAGGTTATGTGGTTACCAACTATCATGTGATTGAAAAAATTGAACGCTGTTTTGTTGAGCTAAAAATTAATGATGAAATCAAAACCTACGAAGCAGATATTGTGCAGAAAGATTCTAAAAGTGATTTGGCTATTTTGAAAATTAAAGGAGCCACATTAGATGCCGCACAGTTTAAAATTCCGTATGCATTTGCAAACGGAGTATCCGAGGTAGGCACGCAGGTATTCACACTTGGCTATCCTATGGCACTCACTGCTATGGGTAAGGAAGTAAAGTTTACCGATGGCAAAATTAGCTCAAAAACAGGTTATCAGGGCGATATCAGTGCCTATCAAACTTCGGTGCCCGTGCAGCCAGGCAACAGTGGCGGACCATTATTTGATAATGAAGGCCGTTTGGTGGGCATTGTGAATGCTAAGATTATGGAAGCCGATAATGTTTCTTATGCAGTGAAAACGGGTAACCTAAGAAATATGTTTGACCTGCTTCCTGAGCAAATTGAATCCGAAAACAAAAGCGAGATTGCCAACTTACCGCTTGAGCAAAAAATTAAAGTGCTCAGTAAATTTACAGTGCTCATTAAATCAAAATAATTTTCCGGCATTATATGCCGAAAAACGCATTTAAAATATCCTTATGAAAAAATTAATTTCTTTTTTTGTTTGCCTCTTGTTATGGATAAACGCATTGCATGCGCAAGATGATCAGGTAGATGTTTTTCGCACTCCCTCTAAAAATAAACCGGGCAGTGTGGCATCCGCTGCTGTGGGTAATAACTCAATCTCAGTAAGTCTTGCGCACATAGGCCGAGGGGGCACATTACTATCCTACGAACGATACATCAACAACACTTCCTTTGCTGTTACGGCAGGGATTGGTTTCTCGAGAGTTGATTTTATTGGGCAGCTGTCGCTTGATGAAGAAGGATTTTATTTTGATAGTGATTATGCCACACGAACCGGTAGTAAGCTATTGCCTGTAGTTGATTTTGGTGGCAAGTTTATGTTTGATGAAGAGCTTGCGGGCAATTACTTTGGACTTGCCTATTCAGGTTACAAGAATTTGGTTACGCAGGAACTTGTCAATATCAATGATTTTGTCTTTGGTACCTCTGAAAGTTTCGATTTGAAATACTCGAGCCGAGATTTTAAACTTATTTACGGATACATGAATGATGCCGATAGCAGATTTTTTAGTGATTTTCATATTGGTGGAGGTTTTCGTTTTATTGAATATCAGCAATTGAATATAACTGATGTGGCGGTTCCTACAAGCTCTGGATACACCACACAACAGGCAGCTGAGAAAAAGTCACTTGATATTTTAAAGCCATGGTTCTTTTTAGGTTGGAAAGTAGGTGTGAGGTTTTAAACCTGCTTCAATCAGCAGAAAACACAAAGTAGCTTATTTAAAGTATTATCTATTGATTGTTGCGCTGTGAGCAGGTGAGTCTCATTCCTAAAGCGAAATCGCTTTTAAGGCCGACTGCTTTTTTTCCAACTCATCATTCAAGCTTTCCCAATTAGAAACAATCATATCGAGTTCTTGCTGTGCTTTGCTATGCTTGGCGTATAGCTCTTTAACTTTTTCATTGTCGGCCAACACTTCGGGCAGTGTTAACTCGTGATTAATGGCGTTCAAGCTGCTCTCAAATGCTTCAATATGTCCTTCGGCCACGCTAATTTGTTTGGCAATTTTTTTGATGTCCTTATCAAGTTCTTTACGTAGTTCTGCATTCCGCTGCTTGTCTTCTTTATTAATTTCTTCTTTCACTACCGCAGGCTTTTGCTCTGTTTTTTTTCTTTCAAGATCAGACAGTGCCTGAAGTTTGTTGTATGACAAAAATTCATAAATAGTTCCAATAAATGGTTTCACCTGACGATTGCCAAAATAGTACATCTTTTGCGTAAGTCCTTCCAAAAAATCTCTATCATGTGAAACTACAATGAGTGTTCCGTCATATTTGAGCAGCGCATTTTTAAGTACATCTTTGGAGCGCATATCTAGGTGATTGGTTGGCTCATCAAGTACAAGTAAGTTGTATGGGTGCAGCAATAACTTGCAAAGCGCCAACCTGTTTTTTTCACCACCGCTAAGTACCTTCACTTTTTTATCGATGGTATCGCCACTGAACAGAAAAGAGCCGAGCAAGGTTCTGATATTTTTTCTAACCTCACCAACCGCTGCATCATCTATAATTTCAAAAACAGTTTTCTCAGGGTTGAGACTTTCGGCTTGGTTTTGTGCAAAGTATCCAATATCTACCTGATGTCCTATTTGACAATCTCCCGTATAGTCAAGTTCACCTGCCACAATTTTTAGAAAGGTTGATTTGCCTTCTCCGTTTTTACCAACAAGTGCTACTTTTTCTCCTCTTTCAATTTCAATATCAACACCTTCAAAAATTACTTTCTGTCCATAGCTTTTTCCAATATGTTGGGCATGCACCGCCACCTTGCCAGAGCGAGGAGCAGGAGGGAAGCGGAAATTAATGGAGGAATTTTCATCTTCATCTACTTCAATAATTTCAAGGCGGTCGAGCTTTTTAATTAAACTCTGTGCAAACGCAGCTTTGTCTTTCTTGGCTCTAAATTTATTAATCAGTTCCTCGGTATGTTCAATAAACTTTTGCTGATTTTTTTGTGCAGCCAATTGCTGATCCTTGCGCTCTTTACGCTGAATCAAATAATTACTGTAATTGGTTTTGTAGTCGTATATTTTTCCTAAACTAATTTCAATGGTGCGGTTGGTTACGTGATCTAAAAAGGCCTTATCGTGTGATACCAAAATGATGGCACCGAAGTAATCGCGCAGAAATTCTTCAAGCCACTGAATACTTTCAATATCAAGGTGGTTGGTGGGCTCATCAAGGAAAATTAAATCGGGTTGTTGTAAAAGTATTTTTGCCAATTCAATACGCATACGCCACCCTCCACTAAAGCTTGAGCATGGTTCATGAAAGTCTTTTCTTAAAAAACCAAGTCCCATTAATATTTTCTCGGCCTGTCCTTCGGCATCGTATCCGCCAATCATATTGAAACGCTCATTAGCATCATGCAACCTTACCAACAAGTCATGGTAACCTTCCGATTCGTAATCGGTACGCGTGGTTACTTCCTCATTTAATTTATCGATTAACGTTTGCAACTGATTAACTTCGGTAAACGCTTTGCAGGCCTCTTCCATTACGGTTAACTTACTGGTACTTGCAATTTCTTGCGCCAAATAACCAACTGTCAATCCATTTTGTGTGGATATGGTTCCCGAGTCAGGAGCTTGCTTACCCGATAGTATTTTTAGTAAGGTTGATTTTCCCGCACCATTTTTTCCGGTTAATCCGATACGATCCTTTCTGTTTACTAAAAATGATACTTCTTCAAATAAATAGGTGCCGCTAAAACTAACCGATAATTTACTGACTGAGAGCATGAATGTTTAATATTTTTTACCGTGTATGATTTTGACTGTAAAAAAGCAATCACAGCCAATCATTGAAATGTTTTATGAAAAAGTGATGTCTAGTATTTGATATGAGCAAACATATCTTCGGTCATTAATTTTAAATCGTAAGATGCTTTCCAACCCCAATCATTATTCGCATAACTGTCGTCAATACTTTGTGGCCAACTATCAGCAATTTGCTGACGGCTGTCGGGCTGATAGCTGATGCTGAATGAAGGGTAGTGCTTCTTAATTTCGTTGGCAATTTCCTGCGGTGTGAAACTCATACCACTGAGGTTATAGGATGATCTGATTTTAACCTTGTCGGGATCGGCATGCATTAAATCGATAGTTGCTTTTATGGCATCGGGCATGTACATCATTGGAAGCCCTGTATTTTCGCTTAAAAAACAAACATAGGGCTTGTGCTTGGCAGCTTCATGATAAATATGCACTGCGTAGTCGGTTGTTCCTCCTCCCGGTGCGCTTTTATATCCAATAAGACCGGGATATCTTAAACTTCTAACATCTACCTGATATTTTTGAAAATAATACTCACACCATCTTTCGCCTGTTTGCTTGCTGATGCCGTATACAGTATTGGGCTCCATGATGGTAAATTGTGGGGTCATCACACGCGGGGTAGTTGGTCCAAATACAGCAATAGAACTGGGCCAATAAACTTTTTTGATATGTCCCTCTTTGGCCAGATTCAATACATTGAAGAGCCCGTTCATATTTAAATCCCAAGCAAACATAGGGTTCTTTTCGGCTGTAGCCGAGAGCAATGCTGCGAGCAGGTAAATTTGGGTAATTTCGTATTTTTTTACCAAAGCATATAAATGATCCTTATCCAAAACATTCAATTTTTCATAAGGAGCAACCGCCTCGAGCGATTCTTTTTCTAAATCTCTGATATCAGACGCAATCACACTTTCACGACCATAAATGTCTCTTAAACTTTCTACCAATTCGCTCCCTATTTGCCCTGATGAGCCAATAATCAGTATTTTTTCTTTAGCATTCATATACATATATTTTGCGGTTTCAAACCTACGTTATTTTAGCATATCTGTTTCAAAAAAATACAAAGAATTTTTTCAAGATAAATCAAAAGGTATAATATATTTATGAGAGCTAGATAGCTCGTTAAATAATACCAATTGCATTTATTTTTTAGTCCAATTAAACCCAAATTAAGCAATAGGAGATTTGGAAAATCGAATTACTTGCTTTAGTTGGGTTAATCCCGAAATAGAAAATGTTATCAGATTTATAAAAATCTGATTTACAGTTTCTTTATCGTTTACGCATTTCTAATGCGTAATCTGGGTTAAAAAATAAATATGCAATGGTTAATGCCGATACTACTTGAAATTAGTCCAATAAGGTTAAGCCGCAATTGGACTAAATTGAAAGTGTAATCGGCAT
>JBILUU010000136.1:0-7336 GCA_044370815.1 Bacteroidia bacterium | reverse complement strand
AATACTGCAATGTTTTACGTCCGTAAATAGCCAAAGTCCAGATTCCGCATTTTCTAATGCGGAATTTGGGTTAAAATTAAATTGGGAGATATAGCGGATGGCCCGACCCTTAATTTTTTTAGAGCATACATTATGAAAACAATGGCTATAAAATAAATTGAAAGTATAAAATAATTGAAGAAAAATTAAGGGTTGCGCCCTCATTATGGTGATGATTGGTTATTTTACATTGGGATTACTGATCGAGCCAGCGCTTGAAATCGGTTACCCTTTCTCTGCTTACAATGCAATCTTCATGGAATGTTTGCTTGATTTTGATTTTTAGTCGACCGTTAAAGTAGGTTTGCACCTGATTGATTTGTTCAATATTTACAATCATTTTTCTGTTGATTCTAAAAAACATTTTATCACTAACGATTAACTCGAGCGCATCCATGGTATAGTCAATAGGAAAACGTTTGCCTTCTTTATTTACCAGTATAACCACGCCTTTTTCGGCAATGAAAAAGGCAATATCTTCGGTTTTGATGCTGCTGATGTTTTCACCCATTTTTACAATAAATCGTGCCTTGTGTACTTTGCTGATAATTTCAAATGCTTGTTGATGATTTATTGATGCCGATGGGGTAGGCGTATGATGGGTTTTAAATTTATTGATTGCACTTTTTACATCGTTTATACCTATGGGTTTCAGCAAATAATCAATACTATTTACCTTAAAAGCTTTTATAGCATACTCATCGTAAGCAGTAGTAAAAATGATTGGCTGTTTTACTTCAACCTGTTGGAATATATCAAAGCTGATACCATCGGCAAGATGAACATCCAAAAAAATGATATCAATTGCAGGAAATGTTTTAAGATAATCAACGGTATCCTGTACTGTATCGAGTATATTAACAACATTAATTTCAGGTGCAGTTTTATGCAACAATGTTTTTAAGTGTTGGGCTGATAATGCCTCGTCTTCAACTATTAGTGCATTCATTATTAAGTGAGTAAAGGTAATTCAACTGTAAACTTAGTATCGCTTTTTTTTACCGAAACAGTTAGTTCTGTATAATGCTTGTATCTTTTTTTGATATTGTGTAAGCCGAGTTTTGTACCATTTTCGGTATGCGTCCTTAACTGTAAATTATTTGTAACTGTTAGGTAATTAGCTTTTTGGGTATGAATATGAATTTGCAATGGTTTACTCGAAGATACTTCATTGTGCTTAATCGTATTTTCTACCAGTAACTCGAGTGCCATGGGAGGCATCTTAGCTGCATGATATTTTTTATCGATATCAACATTAAATTGAATATTTTTTCCGAATCTGATTTCAAGCAAATATATATATGATTTGATGAATTCTAATTCATCGTTGAGCTCGGTGAGTTCTTTACTATTGCATTCTAGCACATAACGATAAACTTTTGCAAACTGATTAATGAATTCTACTGCTTTGTCTTGATCGATATAAACCAATGAGGAAAGCACACTTAAATTATTGAATAAAAAGTGTGGGTTGATTTGTCCCTTTAGTACTTCAAGTTGTGCTTCGATACTTTCTTTTTTGTATCTTTCAACTTCTATCAGTGAAGCTTTCCATTCCTTAAAAAATTGAGTACCAAATTCAACCGTTAGCAAAAGTAGCGATACAAGTGAGCCGATAATGATGGAAATGCCAAGGAATTTTTTTTGTGTGTCGGAAGCCACTTGGCAAAAAAGCATATCGTATGACTTCATACCCAAGTAAATTAAACTTGTTGTATAAACAATGTTGCTGCATACTTGTAATACAATGCGTACAAAGGGTTTGCTTGTCCAAGGGAATTTTTTGGCGAACTGTCGGTCAAGAAATAAATTGCCTTCCCAGATTAACACTGTGAGCGCAATAGATAGGAATATGCTGTACTGTTGAGCATTTGTGTTGATGTTAATGGGACTTGTAATTTTTACAAGGATAAAAATGATTACACCTACAATAATCATGTAGGTGAATCGTGATGAAAATATTTTTGCGAGTGTACTTTTCATGTTATACAAAGGTGCTTATTTTTATGAGCTTTGCAAAGATCAAAAGGTGAATCTTACGAATGGGATTGGCAGTAAACCGGTTTGATATTGTGTTGAAATGGTGTTGTTAACTGCATTGTACCCTTGCTGAAATATATTTTTTCTGTTGGTAATATTTTGGATATCGATACCTGATTCAAGGGTGCTTTTCTTGAAATCTTTTTTGTAGGTCAATTTAAAGTCGGTTCTGAAAAAGGCCGATTGACGATCGGAGAATGCAAGTGTTTCATTAAACACTGCTGCACCTGCAAGACGCGACAATTCTAAATCGAGAGGAGTAAGGTAACGGCCACCAATTAATGTAGCTTTGATGTTAAGTGCAAGGCTGCTTCCTTTTTTGCCTATTTGAAATTCTTTGCCTGCAAGCACGTTACCGGCATATTTGGTGTTGAATGCAGTATTTCTTTCAATGCCATCGCTGCCTTTGTATTTTGAGTCAAACACAGATCCGGTAATTAGGAAGTAAAACCCTTTGTTTAAATATCTTTCAAAAGTAAGTTCAGCACCATAGTTGGTTCCTGTTCCTTTGTTTACCAAATTGGTCACATCTGATGGGGCAAAGCTCAAGCCATCGTTGAGTGAAGAGTAGGAGGAGCGGTAGCTATTTACAGGCACCTGACTCAATTGCTGATAATATCCTTCAATTTTAATCCGCACAAATTCACTGAGGTTAATATCATATCCTAACACATAATGTTGGCTTTTGGTAAACCCCATATCTTTGTTGGTAAGAATTACATCATTGTTTACTTGTGCTTGTACAAAGTAATTATAAATGCTTTGCATTTGATGATGTATGCCATATCCAACATTGATGGAAGATCTACCATTGATGGCATATTTTATTCCTGCGCGTGGCTCAACAACCACATCATTGGTGTAACTGAAATGCTGGGCGTGTCCGCCAATATTCATGGAGAGTTTGTTGTTAAAGCGGTGTTTTAATTGTGCATATGCCTGACTCAGATAGGCATCACCCTTCACATTTACAAGTCTTCTAGCTATGCCATTGTTAATGTTTTCATTAAAGAAATCAAACTTCATGAGGTCGGTGTTAGCGCCAGCATTAAGTGTGTTTTTAGAATTGAATTTGTGATTGATGTTGAGAATGGCAGAATATTTTTGGTTATTAAAATTAGCGGTTTGCTCTTTAAATGTTGGTTTATTAGGTGCAAATATGGCTATGCTATCGCTGTTGAATTTTTGGTCGGATACACTGGCACCCAGCGTAAACTTTACAAATGTTTTTTCTCCTATGTTTTGTTCGTAGCTGCTGCCTACAATACCAGTTTTGTAGGTAGCATATTGATTTAAATCTATTCTGCCATAAAAATCTGTTTGTGTGGTATCTACATCATTCCCAAGAAGATCGGCTTTGCTTAGTCCACCTAACCCAAAAACTGTAATCTTGCTGTTATTATTTTTTAGCGGAAAACTCATTTTAAAGTTCACATCTTGATATTCAGGAACAGCATTCCCTGTTCCAACATTAAGCCCTAGTTGCTTAAAAATACTTAAGGTAGAGTATCGGTAATTGATCACGTAGGAGCTTTTTGAGTTTTTTGAGAATGGTCCCTCGGCACCAATTTCGGCACCATTGAAACCCATTTGAGTCCTTAGTTCTCGTTTCTCATTATTGCCGTCTCTGAGTCTTAGGTCAAACACACCGGCTGTAGCATTGCCATATTGTGCCGGAAATGCACTCGTCATAAAATCAGATTTGTCGAGGTTGTTATTATTGAGCATACTCACTGGACCTCCTGTTCCACCAAAGGCACCAAAATGGTTGGGGTTTGGAATGTTTAGTCCCTCTAGCTGCCATAGCATGCCTGTTGGGGAATTACCTCTAACCACAATGTCGTTTCGAGAGTCATTGCCTGCAATAACTCCTGCAAAGTTGGCTGCCATCCTAGAAGGATCGCCCAAGCTGCCTGCATATTTTTTTGTGTCGTCAATATTAAACGAGCGTGAACTTACCAAGGCCATTTCGTTGTTGGTAGCTGTTTTGTCTTTGGTACGGTCATAAACAACTGTTACCTCATTAAGTTTGCTAATACTTTCCATCATGTTGATATTTAGTATGACTTCCTTACCAGCGGTTACAACCACATTCTGTAGCAAAACAGGTTCGTAACCTAGGAAGGTTACCTTAATGGTTCGTCTGCCTAGGGGTACGTTATTAATTTTGTAATCTCCATCCATGTCGGTGGTTACGGCCAATCTGCCGGTGCTGTCAGCAATTTGCACGGTAACACCCGGAAGCGGTGATTTAGAGGCATCGTCAATAATTTTTCCTCTAACTGTTTGTGTTCCTTGTGCGTGAGCATAGTTTTGCATGAGCCCAAAACTGACGAGTAATAAGCATACATAGGTTAATTTTTTTGTGAGTGTGGAAAAGTTGTTGTGAGGCATGTCAGTTTAAATTAATTGTGAGTATTGAATTAAATATGCTGCAATGTTAGATGCAAATCTTAACCTGCGCAACTAAGCAGCTTTCAGATTGTAAGTTTCGATGAATGAATTGTGTTTTTTTTTGGATGAACTGTTTTAACCCAAATTCCGCATTAGAAAATGCGGAATCGCTGAAACAGCTGTAATTCAATCCATTGAATCAATGGATTGAAAACACCTGCTAAGCGGGATTACCCTCATAAAATCACTAGTGCGTTACATGCGTAACTTCTATTGATTAACTCGGGTTTAATTGAACTAAAAAATAAATGCAATTGGTATAACAAATCTGATAACATTTTCTATATCGGGATTAACCCAACTAAAGCAATTAGTTCGATTTTCCAAATCTCCTATTGCTAAATTTGGGTTTAAGCAACAGCAAATATGATTGCTTGGATTAGGCAGATTAAAAAAATGATATTGTTATTTCATGTTTTTTATCAATTTAAATGCTGTTTTTAAAAGCTTATACTTTAGGCATGATGTTGAAATAGAGAATAAAATCTATTTTTGTAAGCACTAATTACAACCCATGTCAAAAGTATTGTCTCGCTTACTTCTACTTATTTTGCTTTTAAACTGTTTTAAGAGTGAGGCTCAACTAAGGGCTGTGATTACTGATTTAAATAATAAAAAAGAGTTGGAACTTAAAGTGGGTGATACCTTTTATTTTGGCTTGGCCGGACAGTCACAAAAAATCAAAGGCACACTAGAAGCGGTTACTTTGAACGAATTGCAAATAGCAGGCAAAAAGTATGCTTGTAAAGAAATTATTTGGATTGATAGGAAGGGGCGTAAACCCAAGAAAAATGCTGGTCAAATTTCTAGGATTTTACTTTATTTTGGAGGTGGCTTAGCTGCTTTTTCTGCTTACGAAGTAGCAGCCGATAACAGCAACAAGCAGGCAATTGTTGGCACCTCCGTAGGAGTTGGCCTAATGGCGGCTGCTTTGTGTTGGAAGTTGCTACCCAATCCTGAATATGATTTTACTACAAGGTATCTTCTTGAAACACTTGCACCTGTTGTAAATCCAGAAAAATGAATGTTATTGATTTAATAGTTGTGTCCTATTTTGCATGGAATGGTCGAGTGATACAAACATATCAACCTATTGATAGATGAAGGAGGTTGTTTATTTAACGGGATTTATGGGGAGCGGTAAATCAACCGTTGGCAAAAAGTTGGCTGCTCAACTCAACTATACATTTATTGATCTCGATAGCTATATAGAGCAGCAGGAGAGAAGAAGCATCAGTGAGTTGTTTAACGAACATGGCGAAAACTATTTCAGGGAGGTTGAATATAAATGCCTGCAAACACTAATGAAGCTTGAAAAGCTAGTTGTTGCCTGTGGTGGTGGCACGCCATGTTTTTATGATGCCATGCAGCAAATGAATGAGCATGGGATTACGGTATATTTACAAATGAATGAAGCGGCCATCTATAATAGACTCAAACAAGCACGCATGCAAAGGCCGCTGATTGCAGGAAAGACAGATGAAGCATTGCATCAATACATCTATGAAAAATTGAAGGAGCGCGAGCCCTTGTATTTGCAAGCTAAAATTGTGGTGCCTGCAATAGATATAGATATGAGCGAGCTCAAAAATAAAATCATTGAATTGCGATGACATAAAAAAAGCTGTACCCATTACAAGTACAGCTTTTTCACCTTAAGTGTTTATTATTTATTTAATAATCATTGATTTGCTTACACTATTTCCTTTAGCATCAATCAAACGATAAACGTATTTACCTGCGCTAAAACTTGTGGTTGATAGCTCGATACGATTGGTGCCTTTGGCAATTTGTTGTGCATATACCAATTTGCCTGTTACATCAGCCAATTCAAAATTCATTGCTTGATCAATATTTTCAAATGTAATACTTGTTAACCCGTTGCTAGGATTAGGATAATTTTGCCCCATACCGGCTTGAATAGATTCAAGTTCTTTTACAGATGCAGTGCCTTGATAACCATAAAACCAGTCGTGAGCGCGTTTTAAAATTTCATTAGAGTTAGTGTTATTGAGCATCTCCATGCCTGCGCATATGTAAACCATCTTATAATTGGCTGTTTGTGCTCTAATACCTCCTACGCGTGCACTTGTGCCATACTTGAATATTACCTTTGCAGCAGTATCGGCAGCATTGATTTGGTCGGGGAAGAAGTAGGTACCACCATAAAAATTGTTGATTGGAGCAGAGGCAATACCGCTGAATATTGGATCGGTGCTAACGGTTGTTAAAGTGGAATTAGTTGTTCCTCCATCAGCTACATAGGTGGCATGCATGTAATCACTAAAAAATGTGGTTTTAGCAGGTGTAATAAACCCTGATGTGGCCACATCTGCAATTTCCCATCCAATATCCTGTCCTGAAATGAATAGATTACCTCCACCGTCCATAAAGTTTTGGAGAGCAAGCACAACTCCGTCTGTTAGCGCGGGGAAAGTCCAACCTGCATTATAATATACATTATTAACTCCTGTAAAGGCAAGGTTATCAATTGCTTTTTGCATTACCATGTCATTTGTTGATGCATAACCAGAATTATTGGCTGCAGCAAGAGCATCTGTATAAACAGCTCCCCAATTGGCGGCACTGCCGGCTGTTGCTCCATCGCCAACATATCCTGAATTATTTACAATTAAATCGGTAACACCTGAAATAACATACACTTTTTTAGACATTACTGGCGAGCCAGGGTTTGAAACAGAACTCACTGTAAGTGTATAGGTAACCACACCTCGTGTAGCACCCGGAGTTACATTCACAACGATATTGGCCGTGCTGCCAGCATTAGAGGTAACGGTGGCTG
>JBILUU010000135.1:0-7337 GCA_044370815.1 Bacteroidia bacterium | reverse complement strand
GAGTATTGCTTATTGCTTAACCCCGATACAGTTGTTGAGGAAGACACATTCAGCAAAGTCATTCAATTTATGGATACCCATCCCGATGCAGGCGGACTAGGTGTGAAGATGATTGACGGAAAAGGAAATTTTTTACCCGAATCAAAAAGAGGATTACCCACCCCTGCAGTAGCTTTTTTCAAAATATTCGGGTTGGCTTGGCTGTTTCCCAAAAGCAAGTTATTTGGTCGCTACCATCTTGGATTTTTAGACAAGGAAAAAATACATGAAGTAGAAATTTTATCGGGTGCCTTTATGCTCATGAGTAAAAAAGCACTCGAGCAAGTTGGTCTTCTTGATGAAGCTTTCTTCATGTACGGAGAGGATATCGACCTGAGCTACCGAATCATCAAAGGCGGTTACAAAAACTATTACTTTCCTGAAACAAGCATTATTCACTACAAAGGAGAGAGCACAAAAAAGAGCAGTGTAAACTATGTTTTTGTGTTTTATAATGCCATGGTAATTTTCGCAAAAAAACATTTCAGCAATAAACATGCGCGACTCTTTTCATTACTCATCAATATTGCCATCTATTTGCGTGCAGGTGCTGCCATTGCTACAAGATTTATAACAAGACTTTTTTTACCAATTACTGAGGGCACGTTAATTTATGGTGCAATGCACTTGTTGGTAAACTATTGGGAGAAAAATGTAAAATACACCCAAGGCGGTAGCTATCCCCTAGCTTTGATGCAAGTGATTATTCCTATTTATATTTTAATATGGCTTTTTACCGTATGGCTGAGCGGAGGTTATGACAAACCGGTGAAGTTGATCAAAATTTTAAAAGGATTTATAATCGGCACGGCAATTATATTGGTGGCCTATGCACTTATCCCTGAGGAGCTGCGTTTCTCGCGGGCAATCATATTGTTGGGCGCTGCAGCTGCATTAACTATCAGTTTTGGTTTACGCGTGATACTTAGCTTACTAAAGGTAAATGGTTTTATCTTGGGAAGTAAACTTACAAAGCGGTTCTTAATTGCAGGCAATTACGAAGAATCAAGAAGAGTGGCCGAGTTGTTAGAAAAAACGAGCATTACTCCTACTTTTGTAATGTTCTTGAGTGTTGATGATGTGTGTGAAAAATATCCGAATTACTTTACCGGCAACTTGACTCAATTGGAGGAAAGCATCATGATTTATAAAATTGATGAAATTATCTTTTGTGCAAAAGATTTAAGCTCTCAAAAAATTATTGAGCTCATGAGCCATTTGGTGCAAACCAATGTTGATTTTAAAATTGCACCTCCCGAAAGTTTATTTTTAGTTGGTAGCAATAGTATCGACAGTGCAGGCGACTTATATGTAATTGATATCAACTCCATTGCTAAACCTGAAAACAGAAGAAATAAAAGACTTTTTGATATGATTGTTTCTTTATTGATGTTGATGCTGTTTCCCTTTCTTATATTCTTGATAGACAAAAAAATTGGCTTTTTAAAAAATATTTTCTCGGTATTACTGGGCATTCAATCGTGGGTAGGATATCAAGCCATTCAGCTGCATGAAGAACCTTTATTAAAACCACTGCCAGTTATTAAAAAAGGTGTGCTTTCTCCCGTTGATGCACTTAAAGTGAAACCCAACGCTAGCAACATCATTAAATTAAACCTGCTTTATAGCAAAGATTACACGCTATATCAAGACCTGCAAATTGTAATGCGCGCTATAAGTAAATGGGGAAATTAAAAATAGTTATGGTTAATTTAACCAATCAAGATGCAGGATAAATCTCTTTTCTGCAAGCAAGTAAAGTATTGTACATTAAACTCGCAATTGTCATTGGCCCAACACCTCCGGGTACTGGTGTAATGTAGCTGCACTTCTCGGCAATATCCTCATAGTCGGCATCGCCTGCCAACTTAAAACCACTTTTTGTAGTGGTAGACTCCACCCTACTAATGCCAACATCAATCACAACTGCGCCCTCTTTTATCATCTCTTTCTTAAGAAAATAAGGTTTGCCAATGGCTAAAATGATAATGTCGGCCTGTCGCGTATAATGCGATAAATCTGTTGTTCGGCTATGACAGAGCGTAACGGTGCAATTGCCCGGATTGCTATTTCTTGCAAGCAAAATACTCATAGGAGAGCCAACTATATGGCTGCGTCCAATAACTACACAATGCTTACCCAAGGTGGATATTTGATAAGCTTCCAATAACTTTACAATCCCAAAAGGCGTTGCAGGTAGGTAGGCAGGTAAATTCAAAACCATTCTTCCTAAATTAGTTGGATGAAAACCATCAACATCCTTGTTGGGAGCTATGGCTTGCGTAATTTTGTTTTCATCTATGTGCGCAGGCAAAGGCAACTGTACAATAAATCCATCAATATCGGCATTGTTGTTTAACTCATGTATGATTTTCAACAGCGAATCTTCATTTGTATCGGCATCCAACTTCATTAAAGTTGATCTATAGCCAACTTGTTCGCAGGCCTTTACTTTGGCTGCTACATATGTTTGACTGGCCGGATTATTCCCCACAAGCACCGCTGCCAAATGAGGAACTTTGCCACCAGCTGCCTTAATAGAATCAACTTCCGCTTTAAGAGCGCTGTAAATGTGCTCAGAAACTTTTTTACCGTCAATAATTTCCATGTCAAAAACTTTAAATTGATGAATAAGTATATGTCCTAAACGCGATGCTCCTTAGTAATCTTATTGAGCCATTTAATCATCAACAAAATGATGATGGAAGTTGAAAGCGCAAGGATAAAGTTTACAAGAAAGAAATTGGCTTTGTGCTCATATCCATCCCACATGCTGGCCAACACCCCACTTAATTTGTTTCCTATGGAAGTTGATAAAAACCAACCGCCCATCATTAAGGCCGTAAGGCGCGGGGGAGCCAATTTAGAAACCAACGACAAGGCCATAGGACTCAAACATAACTCACCTACGGTAATTACACCATAAGCGCCAATGAGCCAAAGCATGCTACTTTTTTCTAATCCGTTGTGACAAGCATAGGTAGCGCCTACCATCACCAAAGTTGATAAGGCGGTAATAAACAACCCATAAAATATTTTCCACGGTGTTCCCGGCTCTTTGTTTCTCTTTTTAAGAAAAGCAAAAAAACCAACCACCACGGGGGTCAACACAATAACCCAAAATGGATTAATGCTTTGTCCTAGTTCCGTAGATACCAATTTTACCTGCTCACCTTCCGCAGGAAGTTGATCCTTAGGTATATTTTTAAAATAGATGGGATAATCCCACGTTTTGATGACCTTGTCATTTTCATCACGCGCTACTTTAAATTGAGCATCAACCAATGGCACAGAATCTTTTGCGTAAGTAACCTCTTGCACAACTCCTAAAGCAGTGGCTGCAGGAACAACAGCAGGATTTATTTCTCTTGAGGTATAACTCTCGGCCCAAGTGGTTAGCGCTGTGCCGTTTTGTTTAAATATAGCCCAAAAAATAATGGCCACCGCAAATACTGAAAGTAGCGCTGCAATTGGCTTTCGATCGGCTGCATCACTGCGCAACATGATGCTCACATAATAGGCAGCTACAGGCAAAGCACCTAAAATAAAGGCATCTGTACTATCGCTGCCAAAAATATTACCCGGTAGAATCCAACCAATGTATCCGGCTATCAACATCGGCACAATGGTAAGCCCTAAAATTTTACCAACCGACATGTCCTCGGGTTTTGTGGGTTTAATCACATCGGCATGTTTAAAGTGCTTATTGCCCATCCAAAAAACAATCACACCAACAAACATACCTATTCCGGCAGCCATAAAAGCAGCTCCCCAGCTAAAGGTATTTCTAAGGTATGCGCCAAAGAAATTACAAATAAAAGCACCAATATTGATGCCCATGTAAAAAATATTATAACCTGAGTCTTTCAAATGCTTGTAATCTGCATCGTTGTACACATTGCCTAGTATTGTTGAGATATTGGGCTTAAAGAAACCATTACCGATACAAATCAAAATCAATGATACATAAAACGCAGTCATTCCTTCAATTGCCAATCCACAATAGCCAATTCCCATTAATATACCACCAAGTGTAATGGAGGTCCGGTATCCAAGTACCCTGTCGGCCAATAAACCTCCTACAAAAGGTGTTAGATATACTAGGGCAATAAAAGTTCCGAAAATGTCGCTTGCTTGCTTTTTATCCATAGCCATACCGCCCTTTTCAGAGTCGGTCATGTACAAGAAAAAAATACCCAACATAAGATAAAAACCAAATCTCTCCCACATTTCAGATAAAAATAAGTAAGGCAGCGCCTTAGGATGCTTCTTGTTCATATAATGATTTAACTGTTTAAAAGGATTTTCAAATGTATTATTAAATTAATTTGAAACAATGATAACACAATAAAATTTAAAAATTACACCAAAGCCGCTTGAATACCGTTTTAAAAATTACTTTTGTTCGAAATTACAATTCGTTTAATGACAAAAAAGAAAAAAACAGTAGACAATGCTGCCATTTTAGCAGAGGCCGCTATACGAGGAATTCAAGAAAAAAAAGGCAGTAACATTTTGGTTATGGACATGCGTGGGTTAAACAATGCAGTAACTGAAATCATGGTGATTGCCAGTGCAGAATCGAGCACACAAGTGGCAGCAATTGCCGATAGTGTTGAAGAGGAAGTTAGAAAAGAACTAGGTGAAAATCCTTGGCACACTGAAGGTTATCAAAATGCGCTATGGGTACTGTTAGATTATGTAAACGTTGTTGTGCACGTATTTCAGCCCGATGTCAGAGATTACTATCAGTTAGAGAAGTTATGGGCTGATGCCAACTTTAAATGGATTAAAGATTGATTGGGCAAATGACAAATCAGAACTAATTTATCAATTGGTATGTTATTTGAAAAGGCATTCATCATTATTAAAAAATTAAATCATTGTTATGAGTGAGCAGGATAAAGAAAAAAAATCAGTAAAAGACAAACTTCCTAAAAAGCCGCAGTTGCCCAAAAGCAGCTTTAATGTGTATTGGATTTATGTGATTCTTGTGCTGGTTATACTTGGTATTAACTTTTTTAGCTTCGACTCGGTTTCAAGAGAAATCGACTTCCGGAAATTTGAAACCACCCTGCTCAAGAATGGCGATGTTGACAAATTGATTGTTGTTAACAAGGAAATTTGTGAGGTATACTTGAAACCATCTAGTATGAAGAAACCTGAGTTTAAGGAGGTGGTAAAGAAACCATTTGGAAATGGTGTTAATTATGGACCTCATTACTATTTTAATATAGGTTCAATCGACTCATTCGAGAAAAAATTAAATGAAGCGCAACTCAATTTAGAGGCAGTAGATAAGGTAAACGTGATGTACGAAACCAGAAAAAATTGGGGTGGTGATATTTTAGGTTGGCTGTTGCCTATCATTATTATGATTGGCGTATGGATTTTTATTATGAGAAGGATGAGCGGTGGTGGTGGCCCCGGTGGACAAATTTTCAACATTGGGAAATCGAAGGCTGCACTATTTGATCCAGATAATAAAGTAAAGATTACTTTCAAAGACGTTGCCGGTTTGGAAGAAGCAAAAGAGGAAGTGATGGAAATTGTTGAGTTCCTTAAAAATCCTGGCAAGTTTACCCGCCTAGGCGGAAAAATTCCAAAAGGTGCGCTGTTGGTTGGCCCTCCGGGTACTGGTAAAACCTTGCTGGCTAAAGCAGTAGCAGGTGAAGCAGGTGTTCCTTTTTTCTCTCTTTCAGGATCTGATTTTGTGGAAATGTTTGTAGGTGTTGGGGCGGCTCGTGTTAGAGATTTATTTAATCAGGCCAAAGCAAAAGCACCTGCCATTATCTTTATTGATGAAATAGATGCCGTTGGAAGAAGCCGTGGAAAAGGATCTTTTACAGGCGGAAACGATGAAAGAGAAAACACACTCAACAGTCTTTTAGTTGAGATGGATGGATTTGGCACCAATAGCGGAGTAATCATATTGGCCGCTACAAATCGTCCTGATGTGCTTGACTCGGCATTATTGCGCCCAGGAAGATTCGACCGACAGATTAGTATAGACAAGCCAGACATTATTGGTCGTGAAGCAATATTTAAAGTACACATGAAAAACTTAACCTTGTCGCCCGAGGTTGATGTAAAAAAATTATCTGAGCAAACACCCGGATTTGCGGGTGCCGAGATTGCTAATGTTTGCAATGAAGCCGCACTTATTGCTGCCCGTAAAAATAAAACACAAATTGATCCGCAAGACTTCAATGATGCTATCGATAGGGTAATTGGTGGTTTGGAGAAAAAGAATAAACTCATCTCCCCTGAGGAGAAAAAAATTGTTGCTTATCATGAAGCAGGGCATGCTATCGCAGGTTGGTTCCTAGAACATACCGATCCTCTCGTGAAGGTGAGCATTGTTCCTAGAGGTATTGCGGCATTGGGATATGCTCAATATTTACCTAAAGAACAGTTTTTATACACCACCGAACAGCTAACAGACTCCATGTGTATGGCATTGGGCGGAAGGGTTGCAGAGGAAATAGTATTTAATAAAATTAGCACCGGTGCGCTCAGCGATTTAGAGCGCATCACCAAAATGGCATACAGCATGGTAACCGTTTACGGTATGAACAGCAGAATTGGTAACATTTCCTTTTACGACCCACAGCAGCCTGAATACGGTTTTACTAAACCATTTTCGGAAAGTACCGCACAGGCAATAGATGAAGAGGTTAAAAAAATTGTGGAAGAGGCATATGAAAGAACAAGAAAACTACTGGTTGAAAAAAGAAACGAATTAGAATTGGTAGCACAAGAATTGCTCAAGAAAGAGGTTATTTTCCAAACCGATATAGAGCGCATGATTGGCAAAAGACCTTACGAAAAAAGCCATTTAATTGCTGAAGACAAAACATTGCAGCTTTCAAGCAGCGATACGGACAAGCCAGAATCTGTGAGCTAATATTATTGTAGTTGATATTATTACAAGATCAGTGATGAAGAACTCATGGAGCTGAAAAAATCACAACCATTAACAATTTTCTAAATAGTAATTAAAACCTTAAGTCGTCAGACTTGGTTATAAAGTGGTAAAGAATCATTTAGAGCTCGTTATTTGCGTAAATTGAGTTGAATAGGTTTCAGCTGAATGATTATGGTTTAACCCAGATTACGCATTAATAATTTGTAAACGATAAAGAAACTGTAAATCATATTTTTATACCGATTACACTTTCAATTTAGTCCAATTACGACTTAACCCTATTGGACTAATTTCAAGTAGTATCGGCATTAACCATTGCATATTTGGGTTTAACCCGAATTCCAATAATGCGTTTGCATTAGAAATTAAT
>JBILUU010000134.1:0-7364 GCA_044370815.1 Bacteroidia bacterium | reverse complement strand
ATTAGTTGGACTAATAAATAAATGCAATTGGTATTACATGCAATAATAAATCTATTTTTGCGTTTACAAAAGCATATGTACAAATACATGAGGCCTAACCTAATTTTATTGATTGCTCTTTGGGCACACACAGGAACGGTAAGTGCACAAGCACCTAAATACAGTAATGAGTTTCTTGCCATTGGTGTGGGCTCTCAAGCGCTTGGAATGGGTAATGCAGTTTCATCCACGGTGAGCGACATTACGGCAGGATATTGGAATCCGGCCGGATTGGTGCACATTCAAAATAATATTCAAGCCTCATTCATGCACTCTGAATATTTTGCAGGTATTGCCAAATACGACTATGGTGCTATTTCAAAGAAAATCGATAGCAATTCTACTTGTGCCTTTAGTGTGATTCGTTTTGGAGTTGATGATATTCCTAATACAACAGAGTTAATCAATAGCAATGGTCAAATTGATTACAACAGAATTACAACTTTCTCTGCAGCCGATTATGCTTTTATTGGCTCTTACGCCCGTAAACTCAAATATCCCGGACTTAGTTTTGGAGCAAATGTTAAGGTAGTAAGAAGAGTAATTGGCGACTTTGCCAACTCATGGGGATTTGGTTTGGATGCCGGTTTACAATACCGTAAAAAGAATTTTAGAGCGGGTGTGATGTTGCGCGATATTACTGGTACATTTAATGCTTGGAGCTATTCATTAAGCGATCGCACAAAAGAAATTTTTACTCAAACAGGTAATGAAATTCCTGTAAATAGTATGGAAATTACTCTGCCAAAAATTATTCCAGGTGTTGCTTACAAATTTGGTTTCAAAAAATTTAGTGCCACTACCTCTTTGGATCTTGCTATCACCACTGATGGTAAGAGAAATGTTTTAATAAAGTCGAACCTTATAAGTGTTGACCCACATGCTGGGGTTGAATTTGATTATAACAAGGTTGTATTCATAAGAGCCGGAATCAATAATATTCAAGAGGTAAGAGAGCAAAACAACATTATTGTACAAACTGCACAACCCAACTTTGGGGTAGGTGTAAAAATCTTGAATATATCATTGGATTACGCGCTCACCAATGTGGGGCAGCAAGTTGGTTTATTATCGCACGTATTTACCATACGCGCCAATATTGACGCTGTAAGAAAGTAATTTTACTTCTTCAGTAAACGCTCTGTGTAAATATTTTCATCCATCATCAGTTTGCACACATACATTCCGCTGCTCAATGATGAAGTATTAATTTCGGTTTTAAATTTTCCTGCAGGCATAAATTGATTAAAACACTGTTGCACCGCATTACCTAATACATCATACAATACAATGCGCACTGCTGATGGTTGTGTTACATTAAATTGTAACCAAGTAAATTCTTCTGATGGGTTGGGAAAAATGCGCTCAATTACTGCTGTTTCATTTTCATACAAACCTGTTCCGCTGCTTCCTGCAGTCAAATTAACCTCATCAATTAAAACAAATGAGGCGGTATCGTTGCTGAACCCCGGCAGCGCATCAATAGAAAAATACACATTGCCTAAACCCAACAAAGAGGCACCTCCAATATTATTGACGTTCAACATTTGATATTGATAAACGCTGCCAACATTTGGTATAAAATTATCGCCATAGGCCAATAAATCAAAAGCGGAATCATTTTGGTTGAGTGTAAAATACATACTCAACTGATTGTTTGGTGCTAAACTCCCCTTAACCCAACAACTCACAACTTGGGGCACTGTGGTCAAAGAAAATAGATTTAATGCAAAAGGCGTGGCCACAAGTCCTAAATTATCATAAACTACCTTTAACTTCAGCGCATAATTGCCCTGATGGGCGTCAGTACTTTGTACAGCAGAACCCGGCTCACTTGCTTGAGAAGTTACCCAATTCATTATGTTTCCTGCGTTCCAATCTTCGAAGGAACCATTTAGAAATTGAGCCTTGATGCTAGCAGCAGGCAAGAAACAGCTCGTTAGAGTAATCCAAAAATTTAAATAAAATTTTTGATAAATGAATAATCTTTTTCTCATGTATCCAAATTTAGGGTTTTATCTAATTGATGTAGTAATACCGATTACACTTTCAATTTTGTCCAATTACGGCTTAACCTTATTGGACTAATTTCAAGTAGTACCGGCATTAACCATTGCATATTTATTTTTTAATTGGACTAAAAAATAAATGCAATTGGTATACTTTTCAAAAGTATAAAAATTAATTGTAAATCAACATCAATACAAGCAACAAACAAAAGCGCACAAACAAATGCTAATAAGCATTAAATGGCGCAATTTGCGAATCTTCCAAAAACTCCGAGTGGGAGCTTAACCCCTGATGCGGCATTTAAATACAACTCCCCAATTTCAAGTTGTTTACCTGCTTTTTTGTTTAACAAGTTCTCTAAAATTAAACTAGAAAGACCAAGGGAATAAGCGTTTAAAATTAAAAAATGATGTTCATGATGAAGTAACTGTAACACATGATTCACCATCTCATTTAATTGCTCTTCAAGTTTCCACTTTTCGCCATTGGGGCCATGCCCAAATGCGGGAGGATCAAGCACAATACCATGATACTTGTTTCCCCTCTTCAACTCGCGCTTTACAAATTTAAGAGCATCTTCTACCACCCATCTGATATCACTTAGCTGCGACAACTGACTATTTTCATTAGCCCAAGTTACCACTTGTTTAATACTATCAACATGAGTCACATCAGCTCCTGCAGCCTTTGCAGCAAGCGATGCTCCACCGGTATAGGCAAATAAGTTTAAAAAACGAGGAGCATCAATTCCATCAGCATTAAGGCGAAGAACCTGCTTATAAATATAATCCCAATTAGAAGCTTGCTCAGGAAAAACACCCACATGTTTGAAAGAGGTTAATCCTAGTCTAAAAACAATATTACTTTGCTGTTGCCCACTTCGTAAACCATATGAAATACGCCACTGCTCGGGCGATTCTTTTAAATGCTGCCACTTACCCGAAGAACTGGAAGTTGGATTAAATTTCAAGTGTGCACGTTTTTCCCATTCCTGCCGGCTCCACTGCGGCTCCCATAGCGCTTGGGGCTCGGGCCTAATGGTTACATATTTGCCAAAGCGTTCCAACTTCTCAAAATTACCACAATCGAGTAATTCGTAATCTGAAAAATATTGCGGTTGCAGCGTAATGATATTACTCATTTTGTGTGTTATATGATGCCCAATTCGTATCCCTTATCTTTGCAAATCTGCAACAAAGATGGCAATGTTTTTTTAATATTAACTGATGCTTTCAAACTATCGTGCATGACAACAACAGCATCATTTTTTAAATGACTTACCACATTGTTTAGGCATTGCCCGGTGTGCCTTTCAGGTAACCAATCGTATGATAAAATGCTCCACATAACAATACGATACTCTGATTTTACTGCCTTTATTTGTTGGCGTGTAATTTTACCATAAGGCGGTCGAAACAATAGTTTACCTTGATGTTCATATCCATTTTGGCCAATCGCTTCCTTGCATGCTTCAATATCCTGCACATATTTTTCTGTACTCGTTTTCCAACCATTTAAATGATGCTGTGTGTGATTGCCCACCTGATGTCCTTCGGCTATCAATTCACGGAATAACTCTGTATACTTTTCTACATTAACTCCGATACAAAAAAAGGTAGCTTTGGCGTTTACCTTATTGAGTTCTTTTAAAACAAAATCAGTTACCGAGGGAGTGGGTCCATCATCAAAACTGAGATATATTTTTTTATTGGAACAAGCGGGCATCTTCCACTCCAAAGAATGATAAAACCCTGTAATTATTTTGGGTGGACTAATAATTTGCATGCAATATGATGAAGTCCATCAGGCAAGAATAATTTATTGCTAAACAATCCAATCAAGTTGATTCAATACCTTTTGCATACCTTCTTCAAGAGTAATCATAGGTCTGTTCAACAATTTTTTCATCTTCTTCACATCAGGTCTCCTGCGCGTCATATCTCCATCCACTAGTGCAGGTAGGTGCTGAATTTTTGATTCAGAATTGGTCAATTTAATAATAGTTTGAGCAAGTTCAAGAATAGTAATCTCTACATCGCCACCAATATTTACAACATCATTAACATACATATTTTTGTAAAATGCATTGGTAGTGGCTTCAACATTATCATCAATGTAACAAAAAGTTCTTGTTTGCAATCCATCACCATACACCGTAATTGGCTTATTTTTAAGGGCCTTATAAATAAACTTGGACACCACAAAATCTTTACTTTGTTTAGGACCAAAGGTGTTGAAAAATCTGAAAACAGTATAATCTAAACCATACTCCTGTTTATAGGATTTTAAAAATGCTTCACCCACATTTTTCACAATGGCATAAGGCAATCGTGAATTAAGCGGTGTAGTATGTTCATTTTGAGGAAACTCAACAGGCTCGCCATAAACCTCTGATGAAGATGAATAATAAATACGCTTAACGCCTGAGTTTTTGCAAAGACCAAGAATATTTTTTAATCCAGTAATATCATTAAGTACCTGCACAGGATTATCTAATGTACGTTGGACACCAACTAATGCAGCATAATGAAAAACATAGTCAAACTGAAAGCTATAAAAAATGCCTGAAATATCTTTAAAATCGTTGCAATCGGCTTTAATAAACTTTATGTTGTTATGCTTAGACTGAGGAATTTTATTTGGAGAACCGGTTATAAAATTATCAATCAACACCAAATAGTTATCGGGGTTCTCTGCAAGCTTTTGGGCCAGGCAACTGGGAATAAAACCTGCTCCTCCTGTTATCAGTATTTTTACCATGTGAACTGTTTTAATTTCCTAAAACTAAACATATATACCATGCATGATTGACTTTCGACAAGGCATCAATGTTACATTTTTTTTTAAAGTTTAGCAAAATCATAAGCAATTATACCAAATGACAATGAAAAAGGGCTTAATTTGATTATTGTTTTATAAACTTACCTGTATATAACTGCTTACTTCCTGTAACTTTGACAGTATATACACCGCTGTTCAATGCCTGTAAGGAAAGTGAAATCACATTGTTACCTATATTTAAAGCAGCTGCTTCTTGTACAACAATTTTTCCGGTGATGTCGGCAATCAATAACTGAACCGTTTGTTTCTCCGAAGCATTCATGTATACCTTTACATCTTCGTTTGCCGGATTGGGGGCTATATTCACATTTGCAAATCCTGAAAGTTTGTCAATTCCCATTGCATCACAAGGTACAGGAGGATTGGCAATGTAGGTCATATTTGAAAAATCAATAAAGCAAGCATATTCTGGATGATCCACAAAAGGGTTACGGTTACCTTGTAATGAATCTAAGAAGTCGTTACGAGACATATCAAACGCATCAGGAGGGAATTGATAGTGCCATTTTTTTAGAATGTTTTGATCTTGACCGTAGTTAATTAAAAATCCTGAGCAGTTACCTATAGTATCGGTAAAAGACCAATTGTTACCTGAAATGCCATTGTAACAAGTAGCCATATACATCAATGCTCGCGCTGTTCTTCCCTTCTGTTTATCGGATGGTTCATATACGCGCTTACCGCTTGCATCAGTACCCATTTGCCCCTCTAAATAACTTCCCAAAGAATTCACCACTTCTCCAAAAGGATAATTGCAACGGAGTGCATTTACATTGGTTTGGCGGGTTGGGAATAAGTTGTGCTGATCGTTATACTCAGGCTTTTCAGGATTATCGGCAGGATAGCTTGGCATCCAAGTATGCGCATAAGTATGCTCTCTGCTGTATCCCGTGCCAGTCCAATCAAAAGGCTCGTTGTACAACTTTTCTTCACGACTGTAAGCACACGTAATCACTTTAGTAAAAGTATTTGGCCCTGAAACAACGAAAGTATCACGTGTTTGAAACAAATAAATCATTGTAGGTGCATAGGTTGAATAGAACTGATCGTTATGAGGATTAATTAAACTACTGAGATTTGAAACGAAAGATGAAGAAGATGTATTGATGCCGTTGTATTCTGTTGCTGATACCATTGATGAGGGCGTGGTGGCACTCCCTGTAAGTGGACTATTGGTATTGTAATTGGTAACAGCTCCCAAACCATTATAGGTGAATATACTAAAATAATAGGTTTTACCGGCCAAAATATAAGTGGGTCTAAAGTTATAGCTGCTCCCACTTATTGGACCCGAATAAACAACTTTAGAAGAACCAATGGTTTGACCTCTTTGATAGGCTGTTCCATCTACTGGCACATCAGTAACTGCAGCTCCTTCACGTCTTAGAATGATATATCCGCCAAGTGCGTCAGGTGAAGGATTGGCGGTATTAAATGACCCAATCAATCGGTAAGATTTATTTACAGGAAAGGTTAAAGAACTTGCTTGTGCAACAGGTTCAGATGCCAAACCATTTCCAACACCATACAAGTTAATTTGATACTCAGGGGTTAGAGCATCATTAGTGAGTAAGTGTAAAACTGCTGTTCTTGTGCCTGCTGCAGCGGGGGTAAAGGTGATATCAAGAGCTGAATTACCCAAAGGTGAAATATTAAAAGGGTAACTACTAGGATTAGTTATGACAAAGTCTGTTGAATTGGCGCCATCAATAAATATGGAATCTACAAATAATGTATCCACCGTTCCAATATTTTTAACAGAAAAGGCAACAGGAACACCAATTCCCACAGATGAAGAAATAGGGTTGGCGTAGGCATTGTTAAACACAACATTGCCTGCCTGTTCCACCGAAATTGTTGCAGCCGTTATTAGCGGAGCAGCTATCGTTACATCATCAATTGCAGTGTTAGCACCCGAAACTTTATCTTGATAAAAAAAGCGAATAAATCTTGAAAGTGTGTTGGCAGGAGTTACCGTCAATGTGGTACAGCTGGCATTAGGCATCGGACTCGATGAATTAAAGGTGAGCATATTGTTATAGGTAACACCATCTACGGATTCTTGGATTTGAAAAATTCCTGCGGCCCAAGGACCAGTGGCTCTTACGCTAAATGTTATCGGACCTGGCTGTGTGCCACACTCAATTGTTAAAGCTTCACCATCTGCATCAAGTCTTAGGGCAACACTACCACAAGAGTTAGCCGCCTGATATATTAGTCCTCCGGTAGTTGAAATATCTGTAATAGACCAGCCAACAGGCGGACTTGCAATGTTGCTTTCAAAGTCCCATGAAGTGGGTACAGATGCTTGTGCAAATATTTTAGCGCTACTCATGCATAGGGCTAATATAATAATTGTAATTTTTTTTGTCATTATTTTATTTTTTGGGTTTACTTAAATGCTTTCAGATAGGCTGTTGTTGTATCAAATGGTGTTCTGTTGAGATACAATTCGGTGTTGTTTAATGTTTCAA
>JBILUU010000133.1:0-7406 GCA_044370815.1 Bacteroidia bacterium | reverse complement strand
CAATGATTTACTGTTATAGTTTTGCAAAAGTAACTACTTTTTTAATTTGATTTTCAGCAATTTAGCATAATTTTAAAAATAATTATTAAACACGCTAAACATCTTTTAAAAGTGTGTGTTTATATCGATGAATTACGAAAGTAATTTTTTTCATGGTGGAAAAGGGGGTGCAGCCTAACAGCTGTGCCCTTTTTATTTTGTCCATATTTCAAATGCCTCATCTGCCTGAAATTTCAGCATAGATAGACCGTTCATCACAGCTGCGCCTCTTTCCCTTCCTTTTTTCATGAACTGTGTTTCAGCAGGATTGTATACCAAATCGCAAAGTAAATGATCGGAACCTACTGACATATATGGAATAGGTGGTACCCCATCAACATCGGGGTAGGTGCCGAGCGGAGTGGTATTCACAATTAACTTGAATTGTTCCATCACAAACGGATTGAGCTGATTGTAAGACAATACATTACTTGATTGCGATTGGTTTTGCCTTGTAACAAATAAATAATCTATTCCCAGTGATTTCAGCGCATAGGCAATAGCTACTGATGCACCACCTGTGCCTAATATCAGTGCTTTGTGATGGTGCACACTTAGATAAGGACGCAAAGATTTTAGAAAACCTTTCCAATCAGTGTTGTAACCTGTTAGGTAAAAACTACCATCGGGCCAATGCGTTACTTTTACCGTATTAACAGCACCTATTTCCTCTGCCTCAATACTACATGAATCGATAAACGGAAGAATAGCTTGTTTGTATGGTATCGTTACGTTGAAACCATTAAGTTTATTTTTTTTAATCAACTGATGCAATGAAAACTCTGTCAACACCTTCATTTCAAAAGGTTGATAGGTGTAATCATGACGTTGCAGTTGCAAAAACTTTTCATTGAAATAGCCTGGCGAAAAGCTATGAGCGAGAGATTGACCGATGAGCCCGAAATTCATTTAAGATGCTTTCTTTTTTTCATTGCGCGCTTTGATCAACTCAATAATCACAGGCAGGATAGAAATAAAAATAATCATCAAGGCCACCAATTCAATGTTTTTTCTAATCCACTCAAAGTGACCTAAAAAGTACCCAGCAAGGGTAAGCGAACCAATCCACAACAAACCACCTAATAAATCGTAAGATAAAAATCTTCTGTATTTCATTTCGGCCACCCCGGCAACAAAAGGAGCAAATGTTCTAACAATAGGAACAAAGCGAGCCATGATAATTGTTTTAGTTCCATGCTTTTCGTAAAACTCTTGCGTTTTATCTAAATACTCTTGTTTAACAATTTGCTTTCCCCTAATTTTAATAGCCAACATACGTAAGCCAATATTTTTACCAATAAAGTAATTTAAATTATCGCCCACCACAGCAGCAATAAAAAGCAATATAAACAAGTAGCTTAAATTTAAATGTCCGGTTCGGGCAAATAAACCGGCCGTAAACAATAAGGAATCACCGGGTAGAAAAGGCATGATAACCAATCCGGTTTCAATAAAAATTACCAAAAACAAAATGAGGTAAATAGCAGTGTCGTAGTTGGCAAATAGCCAATCAAAATCGAGGTGCAAAATATGCTTAAACAATTCAATCATAAGGATAAGTAAAAACCTTTTAAAAGGCAGTTTAAATTAAAAAATCAATAGGTTGGTAAGGATTGGTCAATTTCATTGGCCCAAGCCAAAATTCCACCTTTGAGATTGAACAAGTTAGTATACTTAAAATTGTTTTGCAAGGCCTCGATTACTGCTCGTGATCTGGCGCCACTGCGGCAATGCACCACTACAGGAATATCTTTTTTTATTTCCTCAACCCTATCCATCACCTCTCCCATTGGAATTAACAATCCTTGTATGCTTACAATATCTGCTTCATGTTCTTCACGCACATCTATCAATTGATGCGGCTTTTGATTATCGCGCATTTCCTTTAATTCTTGTACAGTAATTTCATTGATTTCACTCATAGTAATAGTAATGTATATAAAGTTATAATTTTTCTATTGTTTTGTTCATCTCCTTTGGCACGAATGAAAAGAATGTATCGCCACGCAGGCCAATCCTTAAGGTTTCAAGCGGAATGATGTCGTTAGGTGCAATATTACCCAAATTCACATTAGCGCCAAAACTCTTGATAAACCAAACTTGTTGGCTTTTAATTGGCGCTTCCCACATTATTTTTTCAGGGTTTATTTTTGCAATTATTTTATCGATCAAAAGTGTGTGGGTTTTACCATCGCGATGGTAAATTCCTACGTTACCACTCTCTCGTGCCTCGGCAATCACTTTCCAAGAACCTGCCTCTAATTCTTTCTTCATCATTGTGGTCCACTTTGAAGGATGTATGATAATTCCTTCTTCCTTAGAGCCCACCTCAGACAATACCGTGTAGTCCTTTGCCAGTTGGTGAATATAATTACATTTCACATCATGATTCATAGTTAATGAGCCATCGGAAACCTCGGCCATTGTAATTTGATACTTGTCCAAAACCTTTCTATATTCATCAAACAACCCTCTGATGATAAACGCCTCAAACAAGGTTCCACCCAAATACACGCGCAATCCGGCCTCATGATACAATTTAATTTTATCTTCCAAACGATTGGTTAGATAGGATGTACCAAAACCCAATTTAACTAAATCGGTGTAGGCTGCATTGGTATCAATAAAATTTTCAACTTCTTTAATTCCTAGCCCCTTGTCCATCATCATGGTAATTCCATTTTTCCTTGGCTTGGGGTCTCTTTCGGGGAGGTGTGGTAAATTAAAATTCATCAGGATAAACGGTATAGTGATATTAAATTCATGATATCGGGGTTTAATTTAAACGTAGGTTCAAATTCAAGAAATCCTTCATGCCCCTCAAAATCTTTTTCAAGTGCACTTTCGAGCACCGAAAGGCCTTCTTTATTTTTTCCGGTGATAAAACAAAAAGCAGCGTAGCGATAGGCAACTGCAGCATTATCAATACCAAAGTTAGTGATGGCTTTAGATATGGTTTGAAACAGTCCTTCTTGATCACCTAATTCATAATATACAAGAGCAAGATCGAGCAATACTTCATAATTGTCTTTTTCCAGTTCTGATGTTCTTTCATAGGCATGACTGGCCTCTTCAAGCTGTCCTGCACGATACAGTACATCGCCATAAATAAACCAATACTCAGGATTATTTGATTCCAGCTCAATGGCCTTTTTAATGAAAAACAAACTCTCCATATAGCTCTCATTCATATCGTGAATGACACCAATACCTAACCAAGCTGGAGACAACTCAGGATCTATTTTAACTGCCTTTTGATAATGATGAAGCGCCATCTTTGTGTTTTCGAGTTTTTCGTAACATTCACCCATGTAATAGTGGGTATAACCATCGGGCTCTTCATGCTCAAAGGTTTGGCGGTATACATCAATTGCTTCTTGGTATCTCTCCAAATTGGCGAGAGCATTGGCCTTGTTAAAATAGGCCGAAGAAAATCCCTCCTCAATAGCAATACAAAATTCGAAGGCATTAATGGCCTCCTCGTATTCGTTTAACTTATTATAAGCCACACCAATGTTGTACCAAACTCCTACCGAATATGGATTTTCATCAATCAATTGATTGTAATAGGCAATACTTTCGAGCAACAAACCTGCTTCTTCAAAGCACCAAGCGAGTTCAAACAAGGCAAGCTCATTTGCGGGATTCTTCATAATGGATAGCTTCAAAAAATAGATGGCCTTCTCAAAGTCTTTTTTGTTCTCGTATTCAATGGCAATCATCATGTATATTTCATCCGGTTCCTCGCATAATTTGAGTGCCTGCTTGAAACTGTGAATGGCCTTGTCATGCTCGTTAAGATGGCTGTATAGTGAACCTTTGGTAACCCAAATTTCCTCATTGTCGGGCTCAAATGCCTCTGCACGAGAAAGCAATTCGAAGGCCTTGTGTATTTGATTAGAGGCACCAAGGAGTTGTGCCTGCCTTACTAAAAAAACAACACAATAAGGATGTTGGGAAGAAGCGATTTCAGCAGCTTTCAGCGCTTTTGAAATGGCTCTGTTATCAGTATAGATGGCTATTATCTCATCAAACTCATCTTCATCAAAAAAGGCACTGCTGTTGAACTTGATCATTTGCTCATACCTTTCTAGCAATTTAGCAGAATCGTGTCCGCTTTGTTCTTCATGCTCAAATTCTTCAAACATATTCCCTCCTATTTTAACTGCGCAGAAGCGCTGATTAACTTTACCACAAATTTAACTAATTTAATCGCTAATACCGTTAATAAAGTTTCAAATAATTATAAACTGAAAACTATTCATTAATAAACACAATTGCGAGTGGCGCACCTCAAGTTTGTGTACGCTAAAAAAACAAAGGCTGAGCAGTTATAAACCGCTTCAGCCTTGTTATCAAACAAACTTTAACGATTATCCCAGATAAGCTTTTAGATGTTTACTTCTAGATGAGTGCTTTAACCTTTTGATTGCTTTCTCTTTAATCTGACGAACTCTTTCTCTTGTAAGATCAAATTTATCGCCAATTTCTTCAAGTGTATATTCATGATTAAATCCAATACCGTAAAACAATCTCACTACATCTCTTTCTCTTTCGGTTAAAGTAGATAGAGAGCGTTCAATTTCTTTCTGCAACGACTCACTGATGAGCATGGTATCAGCACGTGGTGAATCGTTATTCACCAACACATCCAACAAGGTGTTTTCTTCTCCTTGCACAAAAGGCGCGTCCATACTCACATGTCGACCTGATACGCGCATGGTATCTGCTACTTTATCTTCTGCAATGTCTAATATTTCGGCTAGCTCTTCAGCTGAAGGCGTCCTTTCGAACTCTTGCTCCAATTTAGAAAATGCTTTGTTGATTTTATTCAATGAGCCAACTTGATTGAGAGGCAAACGAACAATTCTTGCTTGCTCTGCCAAAGCTTGTAAAATGGATTGACGAATCCACCAAACGGCATAAGAGATGAATTTAAAACCTCTTGTTTCATCAAATCTCTTGGCTGCTTTAATCAAGCCTAAATTTCCTTCATTAATCAAATCGGGTAAACTCAATCCTTGGTTTTGATATTGCTTGGCCACAGAAACCACGAAACGTAAATTTGATTTTGTGAGCTTTTCAAGAGCAACCTGATCGCCTTCTCTAATGCGTTTTGCTAGCTGCACCTCTTCATCCGCACTAATCAACTCCTCTCTTCCAATCTCTTGCAAATACTTGTCAAGCGATGCACTTTCTCTGTTGGTAATTGATTTGGTTATTTTGAGCTGTCTCATGATATATTTAGGGAGTAATTATTGTTTATTAGCTTATTTAAAAAATTAGACTACAAAAGTAATTCAAAACTGATAAATTGTCAAATATATTTAACCGTAAAATTAAATAATTGTTTTACCACATCACAACAAGAAAAACGAATATTATTTTAACAAAAAAGAAACGTTAAACCATTAATTCAACATCAGCGAATTTCTGAGCAACTTCACTTTTTCATCACGCAAATATTCATCATAAGTCATTCGTCTGTCAATGATACCGCCCGGTAAAATTTCAATGATGCGGTTAGCAATTGTTTCTACAAATAAATGATCGTGTGAACTAAAAAGTAAATTACCGGTAAATGATTTTAATCCATCATTTAATGATGTGATGGCCTCCAAATCTAAATGATTGGTTGGCTGATCTAGAATGAGCGTGTTGGGGGCTTCGAGCATCAACTTAGCTATTAAGCATCTTACCTTTTCACCACCCGAAAGCACTTTAGTTTTCTTTAAAGACTCTTCACCACTGAACAACATTTTTCCTAAAAAACTTCTTATCCACGGCTCTTCTTTCACCTCAGAATATTGCTGCAACCAATCAATAATTCTTAAATCGCCCACAAAAAAGTGATCATTGATGCGAGGGAAATAGCCAAGTTGCGCAGTTGCTCCCCATTTAAAATCCCCGTGGTCTTGTTGTTTTTCTCCTGATAAAATATCAAACAATGCCGACACTGTTAATCCATCGGCACTTAAAAAGGCAATTTTATCGCCACTATCAACAGTAAAATTTAAATTCTTAAATAAATCAACTCCATCGATGGCTTTACGCACCCCTTTCACTTCCAAAATTTGATTTCTTGTTTCAGTTTTGGGCTTAAAAATAATGTACGGGTATTTTCGTGAGGAGGGCTTCATATCTTCAAACACGAGCTTATCAAGTAATTTCTTACGAGAGGTAGCTTGTCGAGATTTAGAGGCATTAGCACTGAAGCGCGCAATAAACTCCTGTAATTCCTTTTTCTTATCCTCTGCCTTTCTGTTGGCATCTTGTTTTTGACGCAACATCAATTGACTACTTTCATACCAAAACGAGTAATTACCTGTAAATAGTTGAATTTGACTAAAATCAATATCAGCTATGTGCGTACATACTGCATCCATAAAGTGTCTGTCGTGCGATACAACAATCACTGTATTTTGAAAATCAGCCAAAAAATCTTCCAACCATAGCACTGTTGTAGCATCAAGGTTATTGGTTGGCTCATCTAGGAGTAACACATCAGGATTTCCGAAAAGCGCCTGAGCCAGCAATACACGAACTTTTTCACTTCCGCCCATTTCACTCATCAACTTGTAGTGCTCTGCATTTAGAATACCCAATCCTTCGAGCAATTCAGCCGCCTCGGTTTCAGCGTTCCAACCATTTAGTTCAGCAAATTCACTTTCCAACTCCGAAACACGAATACCATCGGCATCAGAAAAATCGGGCTTGGCATACAGTGCATCCTTTTCAATCATGATATCGGAAAGTCGCTTGTTGCCCATAATAACAGTTTGAATAACGGTATAATCATCAAAAGCATTTTGATTTTGGCTCAACACCGAAATACGCTCTCCGGCATCAACAATTACTTGTCCTTGCTGTGGCTCAATTTCACCCGAAAGTATTTTTAAAAAAGTTGATTTTCCTGCTCCATTTGCCCCAATAATGCCGTAGCAATTACCGGGAGTAAATTTGATACTTACCTTTTCGAATAACACGCGTTTACCATACTGTAAACCCACATTTGCCGTACTGATCATGTTCTGTAATTTTTTAGGGGCGCAAAGATAGTTTTTTAACTCGAATTAATGAGCGTAAGTTTAACCCGAATTAATCAGTAGAAGTTACGCATGTAACGCACTAGTGATTTTATGAGGGTAATCCCGCTTAGCAGGTGTTTTCAATCCATTGAACCAATGGATTGAATTACAGCTGTTTTAGCGATTCCGCATTTTCTAATGCGGAATTTGGGTTTAACCCGAATTAATCAGTAGAAGTTACGCATGTAACGCACTAGTGATTTTATGAGGGTAATCCCGCTTAGCAGGTGTTTTCAATCCATTGAACCAATGGATTGAATTACAGCTGTTTTAGCGATT
>JBILUU010000132.1:0-7473 GCA_044370815.1 Bacteroidia bacterium | reverse complement strand
AATTATTTATAATGCCGATAATGAAATGCTAAAAGTTCAGGTAAGCAATCATCAAACACTGACCTATGGCTTTCATGATCAAGCTGATTGCAAGGGAGAAATTTTAGAGGATACACCATTTTTAAAGCTTGCTTATAAATTTCAACACGAGGCAGTTCAGTATGTACAATCCAATTTAATTGGTAAGTACAATGCCGAAAATATACTCTCCGCCATTTGTATTGGTAAACATTTGAAAGTAGATGATGATGCTATTTCTCGCGGCATTGCTGCCTATGTGCCTGATAACAGCCGCTCACAAATTATAAAAGCAGGCAAAAACACCATTATTTTAGACGCTTATAATGCCAATCCAAGCAGTATGAAAGCAGCACTCGACAACTTCATGAAAATGCCTAACAGCAGCAAGATGGTTATACTTGGTGACATGTTTGAATTAGGAGAAACAAGCGCTATTGAGCATCAAAACATCATTGCAGAGGCGCTGAAAGGAAACTACCTATCATGTATTTTTATCGGCCCTCGATTTGGCGCTCACAAACAGCCGAATGCACTGTTTTTTGATACAACCCAAAGTTGTGCTGCTTATCTTAAAGAGCTTAATCAGCAGCCACTATCCATACTCATTAAGGGCTCTAGGGGAATGAAGCTCGAAACATTACTCACTTGTTTTGAAACTATTGCCTAGTAGGTGATACCCAATTGCACCTGACAAACGCATGTTTTTTTAAATATAAAACAGAGAGTTAATTAATAATTTGTCAATATAGCAAGCTACTAATCGAGTTTTAAGACAGCCATAAACGCTTGTTGCGGAATTTCTACACTACCCACCTGACGCATTCGTTTCTTTCCTTCTTTTTGCTTTTCGAGTAACTTACGCTTACGCGAGATATCGCCACCATAACACTTGGCTGTTACATCTTTTCTGAGCGCCCTGATGGTTTCACGAGCAATAATTTTAGCTCCGATTGCTGCTTGTATGGGTATTTCGAATTGCTGACGTGGGATTAACTCCTTTAATTTCTCACAAATTTTTTTGCCAAATTCATAAGCATTATCGCGGTGTATGAGTGCTGATAAGGCATCTACCGGTTCGGCATTCAATAAAATATCGAGTTTCACCAATGCTGATGTTCTGTATCCAATGGGACTATAGTCAAACGAAGCATAACCCTTTGAAATTGTTTTCAAGCGATCGTAAAAGTCGAATACAATTTCTCCAAGCGGCATGTCGAATTGCAGTTCAACACGGTCGGTTGTTAAGTACACTTGATTTTTTAGTTCACCGCGCTTGTTGATGCACAGCGTCATGATACTGCCAACAAACTCTGCTTTAGTAATAATTTGTGCTTTGATGTATGGCTCTTCCACGTGGTCAATTTTACTCACATCGGGCAAGTCGGAAGGATTGTTTACCACAATCATTTCATCGCGTGTGGTAAAGGCATGGTAGCTTACGTTGGGTACGGTTGTAATCACGGTCATGTTGAATTCGCGTTCCAACCTTTCTTGAATAATTTCCATGTGCAGCATGCCTAAAAATCCGCATCTGAAACCAAATCCTAAAGCCGCACTTGCCTCGGGCTCCCATGTAAGTGAGGCATCATTCAGCTGCAGTTTTTCCATACTGTAACGCAACTCTTCAAAATCCTCTGTATCTACGGGATAGATGCCTGCAAACACCATTGGCTTTACATCTTCAAAACCTTGTATGGCTGTTTGACAAGGACGCTCAACAGCTGTAATGGTATCACCCACTTTTACTTCCTTAGCTGTTTTAATTCCCGATATGATATACCCAACATCACCGGCCGATACTGATTTTTTGGGCTCTGGTTTGAGTTTGAGTGTACCTACTTCTTCGGCATAATACTCCATTCCTGTGTTCACAAACTTCACCAAGTCGCCTTTGTGTATGGTGCCGTTCTTTACTTTGAAATAGGCAATAATTCCGCGAAAGCTGTTGAAAACACTATCAAAAATAAGGGCTTGCAGTGGTGCCTGAGGATCTCCTTTGGGTGCCGGTACACGGTCAATAATCGCATCTAAAATGTCGTACACTCCCGCTCCTGTTTTGCCTGAGGCAGCCAAAATATCCTCCCTTTTACAGCCAAGTAAATCAACAATTTGATCTTTTACCTCTTCGGGGTTAGCGCTTGGCAAATCAATTTTATTTAGTACAGGAATAATCTCTAAATCGTTTTCTAACGCAAGGTATAAATTAGAGATGGTTTGTGCTTGTATGCCCTGTGCCGCATCCACAATTAGCAATGCACCTTCACACGCAGCAATAGAACGCGACACTTCATAGGAGAAATCAACATGCCCTGGAGTATCGATGAGATTTAATATATATTTTGTACCATTCCGCTCATAATCCATTTGAATGGCTTTGCTTTTGATTGTAATTCCGCGCTCGCGCTCCAAATCCATATCATCAAGCACTTGCGCCTGCAATTCACGCTTAGAAACAGTGTTGGTGTATTCCAATAACCTATCGGCTAGCGTGCTCTTTCCGTGATCGATGTGTGCGATAATGCAAAAGTTTCTGATATTTTCCATAAGGGTGCAAAAGTAATCAGAAAAATTGAAAGAAACACGTAGTTATACACATCCATTCAAACATACTTGGCCATACAAAAAATCGAGACAAAATATTTCATCATATTCATGTTCCAATAAGCACCTGTTTATGCTAATGTATATACACAGAACGCAATATTTCTGACTTTTTTTCATTTACCAATTATTGTTGTTGTTGTTGGTTGGGTCAACTTAATTAACCAACATATTGGCTAAGTTTTAAATCATTTGTTAATTGGGAATAAAAATTTGTTTTGCTTCCATTTGAAAGAAAATATTTTAGTAGTTTTGACGGCAATATTCTTCGTTTCAGATAAAATCATTTTAAAAATTTCTTATGATTCATATTCGCAATATATTTTTTGTTTCTCTGATTTTGCTCTTATATGCATGCAGTAGTGAAAAGCCGGTTGATTGCTCATCGCAAACCGATAGTTTGATTGCAGTGAATAAGGACTTATTGGTTCAACTAGACGAACGCGATTCATTGATCAGATCATTTATGGAAGGTTTCAATGAAATTCAAACTAACTTGGAGGAAGTGAGGATGAAGCAACGCTCGGTAAATGACTCACGAGGCAAAAGAGGTGGCAACGATAAAAAAGCTATTTTGGAAAATATAGATGCGATTGATGGCTTGATGAAGAAAAATAAGGAGACCATTACGTCTTTGAAAGGCAAGCTGAAGAATGCATCAAAGCAACAGATTGAAAGCTATGAGCAATTTATCGGTAATCTCGAAAATATGATGATTGAGAAAGACAAAGAAATTTTGACACTACTAGGCAATATAGATGAAATGAATGCCGAATTAGGGTCTATGATTTCTATGTATAATTCTGCTCAAAGCGAAGCCAAACAAAAGACTAAAAAACTCAACATGGCTTGGTACACCGCAGGTACCGCAAAAGAACTGATTAAGAAAAAGGTAATTTCTCAAGAGGGCGGTTTCATTGGTATTGGCAAGATGAATAAGCTGTCGGAAAATTTCAACACCCAAAATTTTGCACAAGTTGACATTACCACGCTCAAGAATATTAAACTACAAGCCAAAAAAATTAAGTTGATTACCACACATGCTCCCGATAGCTATTCGGTTGTTTATACCAATGAAGGCTGTAATTTAATGATTGCTAACCCCGAGAAATTTTGGGCTGCAAGTAAGTACTTGGTGGTATTAATTGAAAAGAAATAATACCGAAGATACAAAATAAACAGTCCAATTTTTTTGAACTATTTATTGCTATATTAGCATTAGCCATTGGGAATGTATTTAATAGCTTTGAGCTATGTAATACCGATGTGAAACAAGTAATGGTCCAAATTTGTTTTTACCGATGTAAATTTTTGGTGCAATTTACAAATCAGATTGCTACAACAAATACAAATGGTATGCCCCTATCAGTGATCAACTATAGTTAGAAGGGTCAGAGAGTTTTAATTTCAGCTCTGCAATTCTTTTTAACTTATTGGGCTGACGCCTGCGTTTGTTGGTTTCTGTAAAGTACTGATGTTTTTCTAAAAAAGGAACCTGCATTTCATCCCATTGCTTATCGGTTTCAATTTTTCCATGCTCCATCAGTTCTCTTTTTAAGGAGTCAGATATTTCATAAAAATCTTCTCTACCGAGGTAATCGAGGTCGGCATCACACATGATCATTTCGAGATGAGTTTTTGGATTCTGCGGTATTTCAGTGGCCAAAATAATCTTTTCAATTACATCAATTTGTCTTTCGGTATATCCGTATTTTGGCAACACCTCACGGGCATAGCTTACGCCAATTTTTTCATTCTTCACATACTCCTTTACAAATCCAGCATCATGAAAGAGTGCTGCTGTCTTCAACAAAAACAAATCTTCTCCGTCAACCCCTTCCTCTCTGGCAATTTCTTCGGCCGAGTTGGTTACATCTATGGTGTGGTGGATACCGTGGTAATAGAGTCCTTCGGGAAGTTTTTCGGACAGTAATTTAAGGATACGCGACTCCGATTTTTTGAAGCTGAACTTATCAAGTAGTAATTGCGAGAATTTCTCGTTGAATATATCGTTTGGTATCATGCCTTCGGGGTCTGAGGATAGTTCGGGTTTGATGCGTTCCACAAAATACATTTCAATATCGCCTTTGTTTTTAGCCGCAATTTTTCCTCTGTAGGTGCAAACAAAAAAATCTTTAACATATTCATACGTTGCTTTAGTAATGTTTACCTTTCCTGCCTCACCGCTGCTTTCGGTTCTACTTGCGGTATTTACGGTATCGCCCCAAATATCAAAGGCAAATTTAGTTTTTCCTATCACACCGGCAATGATTTCTCCTGTATTGATTCCAATACGTAATTTCCATTCATAGGTTTTACCTTCTATCTCAATGATTGCATCCTTCATGTATTGCTGTATAGCAAGTGCAGCCAATATGGCTTCAATAGGGTTGCTTTTATTTCTGATGGGAATTCCTCCTGCGCACATGTAGGAATCTCCAATTGTTTTGATTCTTTCCATGTTGTACTTGCCTGCAATTTCGTCAAACTTGCTAAAATACTTATCAAGCTCATCAATCAACTGCTGTGGTCGTAACTTCTCGGCAATTTTAGTAAAGCCCTGAAAATCGGTAAACATGACCGTGCATAAACTATAATTTCTTGGTCGCGAAAATCCTTTATTGATTAACTCTTCAGCAGTTTCTTTAGGCAAAATACTGTGCACCAAACTTTCCGTTTTCTTTTTCTGTTCTTCAATTACAGATTTCTGCGCCTCAATTTCATCCTTTTGCTTCATCACGGTGGCAGTGCGCTCTCTGATTTGATTCTCGAGTAAACGCTTTTGCTTCACAATTCTATTTAAACGTTGCCTGTTATAAAAATAAATGATAGCGGCCACGCCAACCACAGCAAGTAACCGGAACCACCATGTTTTCCAAAAAGGAGGAGTAATGATGATGTGCACTGTAGCTGGTGTTTTACTCCACACACCATCAGAATTAGAACCCAACACTTTAAATACATATTCGCCCGGTTCAAGGTTAGTGTAATATGCTTGATTTTGCGTACCCACATAATTCCAATCTTCATCGAGGCCCTCCATCATATACTTAAACTCATTGTTTTCGGGAGATGAAAAGTGCAGTGCAGAAAACTCAAAAGAGAAGAAGTTTTGCTTGTACGACAACTTTATTTTATCAGAAAAAGTAATACTCTTCTTAAGAATCTTTCCCTTAAGTGCCTCAACCGGCTGATTGAAAATTTTAAGCGCTGTAATCACTACTTTTGGGGCAAGTGTATCATGCAAAATTTGATTCGGGAAAAAGGCATTGAAGCCCTCTACTCCACCAAAAAAAAACTCTCCAGTTGAAGACCTAAATGCAGAGCCACTGTTAAATTCATTGCTTTGCAAACCATCATTCTCATAGTAATTGGTAACGGCAGAATCCAATAAATTAACCTTCATCAAACCATTGTTTGTGCTACACCACATCGTGTTTTCGTTTTCAAACAAGATGCTGTAAATGGTACTGTTTTGCATCACATCAAAAGCTTCGCAGCGATTGACCTCACCGGTTGAAGTGTTTATTTCATTCAATCCTCCGCCATAGGTTCCAATCCACAATTTACCAGTTTTTGATTGTGCAATACTTAGGATAGTATTGTTGCTCAGCGTTTTTTCATTCTCAATCACCGATACATATTTTTTAAAATATACCTTGTCGGTAATCCCTTTTGTTTCTTTAATATAATCAACTTTGTTTAAACCTCCTCCATTTGTACCTATCCAAATGTTTCCTTCCTTGTCCTCAAAAATTGTTCTGATATCGTTGTTGGAAAGCGACTGTTGGGCGTTCATATTGTTTACATAGTACTCTCCATTTTTACTGCTTAAATCAATTTTAAAGAGCCCCTCTTTGCTGCCAATCCAAAGCTGATCGTTGGCATCTTTGGTGATACACAACATGAACTTTTCTCTAAGTAAATCATTCAATTTCCCTTTTATATTGAAAGGTTTGATGCGATGTTCATCTTTATCGAATTCATACAATCCTTGCTCGCAACCAATAAGCAATGTATTGTTTGATAGTGCATAAATAGCGGTAACTGCAGCGGATAAAGATTTATTGGAAGTAGGCATGCCCACCGTAAAACTCGAACCTGTTTCGCGATCGAAAACAGTTAATCCGGCATCGTTGCCAACATACAAGGTATTTCTTTTTACATCATCATAAATGCTCCACACATTATTGGTTGCGTGTGTTAAATTGAAGTTTATACGCGGTGTAAAAAGCTTAAATTTATTTTGTATGCGATCGAATTTACTCACTCCCGATTCGGTGCCCACCCAAATAGTGCCCGTTAAATCTTCGAAAATGCAATTCACTTTGTTGCCATTTATTCCCTTCCTGTTTTCAGGAGCATATTGAAACCTTGTGAAGCTGTTGGGTTTGTTGTTGTATTTATTGAGCCCGTCAGCAGTAGCCAACCACACTGTTCCCGAATAATCGCTGTAAATATCTTTAACCACATTGTTGCTTAAACTGTTTGGTTCCTGCAGGCGGTTTTGCACAACTTCAATCTGTTCGGTTTGTTTGTTATAAATAACTAATCCATTGTTGGTTCCAAACCATAAATAATTTTGATCAAAGTCGAAAACAGAAAATACGCAGTTGCTTATGAAACTACTTTTGTTGTCTTTGCTCAATGTTTTAAGGTACTTGCCTGTTGCACTAAAACACATTGCTCCTAAATTATTGGTGGCAATCCATAACTGTTTTTGCTTATCGCGATAGATAGACTGCACCATGCTATTTTGCATGTTTACCTGCATGTTAACAAGTTGAAGAGCAGGTTTTTTATCTTTTAGATGAATGGTGTAGAGTCCATTTCCTGCGGTACCCGCCCAAA
>JBILUU010000131.1:0-7477 GCA_044370815.1 Bacteroidia bacterium | reverse complement strand
GTAGTTAAAATGTAGTTAGATGGAATTAATCAGTAGAAGTTACGCATGTAACCCACTAGTGATTTTATGAGGGTAATCCCGCTTAGCAGGTGTTTTCAATCCATTGAACCAATGGATTGAATTACAGCTGTTTTAGCGATTCCGCATTTTCTAATGCGGAATTTGGGTTTAAGCAACTTTGCTAACACTCAGTTGTATTTGATCTAATTTAATCTCCATCAAAATTTAAATAATTTTGGTTTCACTTTCTTGTAATTGCAATTGTCGTCTATCCTTATTTCATGAGTTTTGGTAGGTTAGGCCTTGGCCGCTTTAATTTGCTTAATAGTTTGCATCTAAGAATAAATGCAATTGTTTTTATCACGCATGTTATTCCCCCCCCGTACCATGATTTGTTATGCAGTTGGGATAAATCTTAGATTTGTGTATGTAAAGTGATGAATATCTATGATTAATATTTTTTTATTACTTTCGCGGCCGATTGTAAACATTTTTTTACTTTTACCATTAATTAGTATCATTATAGTTTCAGTCGTTTAAATGGAAAAAAAGTTGGATCCCAACTCACCTGCATCATCAACAAATATTAAATACGGTATATCTGTATTGATGGTTGAAGACGACTATATCAACATTTTTATGATGCAGAAAAATTTCGAGACACTGTTCGATATTACATACGCTAAAAACAGTTCCGAGGCATTTCATTTTCTCAATCATCACATCTATGATTTGGTATTGATGGATATTAATTTAGGTGAGGAAAATATCAATGGGGTTGATATCTTGAAAAAAATGCGAGAAGACAGCCGTCATACGCAAACTAAGGTGTTTGCCGTTACCGGTTATGTGATGGAAGGTGATCGTGAAAAATATTTGGGTTTAGGTTTTGACGACCATTTTCCCAAACCACTATCTCGCGAGATTCTCATCAGCGCTATTGAAAGTTTCTTTTAAACTAATCATTAATCCTACTAAAAACTCATTGTGGGATACTACAACGGTAATAATTCATTAATTGAAAATTCCTTGTAATAATAGTTGGCATCGGCAATTTTCATTTCCGAAATCAAATCAATTGGATTTTGATTGGGCTTTAGGGCAACCGCTACCCCGCTTTTTAAAATTTCTTCGATATAATCTTTTTGGGGTTCACAGTATAAACTAAATCCCGGAACACCCGCTCTTGCGCCATCATAAAGGGTAGTAGAATAGATGGTAACGTGCATGCAAACTTGTTTGAAAATTACCGGAAGGGGATAGTTAACAATTTTTACTAGCTCCTCCTTTTCAAGCGATTGATAGTGCTCTTTCTTTTCAAGCGGGTGATTTTTTACGAGTATTTTAAATGGTAATTTTCGTTTTAATATATCATTGTTAAGCCATTTGATATATGCTACAAATGGTTCATGCAGAAAGGTTTGTGTAGTAATAAGAATTAACTGCTTTCCGGCTGCAAATAATTCTATATCACGAGCTGCATCGGCATATCCTTCAAACTGATCATACAAATAATAACCGGCAACCTTTGTGTTATGGCTATACTCGGCACCTCGTGATAAAACCTCCTTCCAGTAATTACCATACACCCAAATTTCATCGGCAAACAAGGCCTTGTCAACCACCGCTTTAACCTGAGCTGGAAATACATAAAAAATATCTTTAGTAGAAATGAGGCCATGCTGCAATTCAATTACTTTAATTCCCTTACGTTTGAAAGCAAGCATTTTTCCTTCATTGTGATAGTGCACAATACAAAACATCAATGAAGGGTTGAGTTGATCGAGCAACCGCGACCAAGTTTTATATTGATTGAAGAAATTTTGAAAGGCAAAGGCAATATTGTGAAGCTCTTTTTCATTGAAAATTTTACTTGCTTTTATACGCTTTAATGTTGCTCGGATGTTAGCAATCAAAAGCTTCTCGCGTTCGTTCAATTTTTGTAAAACTATGCTTTGGGTTAGCTGCTCAATAATAAAATGGCACTGGCTTTTTTGATGTCTTTTTTTGTCAATAACGTGCACACAAAGTTCATTTTGTAATGCATCCATCAAATTGCTGAAATAGTAGGAATGAGGCAGGCCATTAGCATCGATTGCTATTCTTCCATCGTCACTAATGAGATAGGGTTTATTTTTTAAAACTTCAATTGCCTGCTGGCTGTGGACTGAATTGTCTTTTACGATACTTGATTTTAATCGTTTTAGCTGGTTAATTGATTCGTAAATAAACAATGATTTAAAGATGGGAGACTTTACCTTTCCTCTACTCACATAATCTACCTTTAGTCCGTCAAGTACTATTTTAAGTGCATTGAACTCGGCACAATCAAACAAGGTAAAATCACTAACCTTTGTGTAAAAGTCAGATTTAAAATCACTAAAACTTTGTTTGCTGTTCATGCTGTTATGAAAGCATATTCCATTTCATTACCTCATCTTCTTCAATATCCCTTAGTGCTTTTTTACCAATTACTACATTAATTTCTTTTGGAGAAATGCCGCTTGCTGGGCGTTTCCATGTAAGGTGCTCGTAAGTGATTGTTTCGTCTTTTTTAATATTTTTAAGTGCAACCAAACTTCTTCTAGCGTTTGCTCTTGACTTATCTTCACTTGGTAATGGTTGCTTTTTAAAGGTTCCCAATACATTGAAGGTAAAGTCCATTTCTTGGAAGAAATGTTTCAAGTCTTCCTTATCCATTGCATGGTAATGATCGTTACCAGGTAAAGTTTTATCATGTGTGAAATGTTTTTCCAATACAGCAGCACCTAACAAAGTGGCAATTTTAAGTACTTCCATTTTCTTTGGCAAGGTATGATCGCTGTAGCCTGGAATGACATTTGGAAATAATTCACGTTGATGCAAAATCATTCCTAAATGTGCATTTTCATCTGGTGTAGGATAGTTTAAAATACAATGCATTAAACATACCTGGTTGCCATATTTTGCAATAGTTTCAAGTGCTTGTTGAATTTCCCAAATAAATGAAGAACCCGTAGAAAGTATAATAGGTTTATTAAACTTACACATAAATTCAATAAAAGGCAAATTGGTAATATCAGAAGATGATATTTTGTAAACAGGCATCATATCATTCAAAAATGTTGCGCTTTCCACATCAAAAGGGGTGCTCATAAATTCAATGCCTGCCTGGTCGCAGTGCAGCTTCAATTTATAATATTCATCTTTCCAAAACTTATCATACTTTTTAAAAAGCTCGAATTGGCTTTTTGTGGGCTCTTTGGTGATATCCCAGTAGTAAGGACTATCTTTACTGGCTATTGTTTCGGCCTTGTATGACTGAAATTTGATGGCATGCGCACCACCTTCGGCAGCCTCATCAATGAGTCGCTTTGCCAATTCCATACTGCCTTCATGATTAACTCCCGCTTCAGCAATAATGTATGGCTTGTTGATGATGTGGGGATTATAGCTATTGAGGTGATCTGTAATTTTTATCATTTGTTCAAAATTTGGATGCGAAATTAACAAAATATATTGACAACTGCTGTATCTGTAACATGTTGAAATGTATCATTAGCTTACTCATGCCATCATAAATATCAAAGGGTTTGTGTTGAAACCAACCATGTTTTTTACCTGTCTTTGGCGTACACAATTGGCTTGTTGAGTTCAAAATCATACAGTGTTTTTCTTCTCAACTCAAAATAGGCATTCCAATAGGTGCCAAGTGCGGCAATGTAATCTTGTTTGGTTTGATTTTTATCAATGATAGCCATGTTTAAATCAATGATTCCAATTTTGCCGATGAGATATCTCTTAATGGTAATATCATATCTTTTTTGTGTAATGCTATCGGCAGTCAAAGCAATTAAAAGTTTTTGTCTATACATATTTAATTGTTTTACTGCAAGATAAACCTCCTGCTTAAAGTTTTGCTCAGCCTGTTCCATTTGCGTTTCAACTAGCTCTTTGTTGGCCATGGCTGTTTGAATTCGCGCATTGGCTCTGCCCCAATCAACAATTGGAATATCTAGTCCAAATCTGAGTCGCTGTTGCTCGAGGGGTTTTGTGTATACATCTTGTATTACTGCCGAGCTTTGGGTTAACCCGTATGAGGCATTGATATTGATGTTTAGTCTTTCTCCACGTGCTCGGGCAACCTCACTTTCGGCCTCCAAAATTTGCCTTTTGAAGGATACCATTTGTTGTCTGTTTTTAATTGCTTCATCTAGGGCCTTATTTTCATTTACTTCAAACAAAGGTAACAAACTGGGATTTTCGAGAATAATATTTTCATCGCCTTTAAATTTTAAAAATGTTTTTAATTCCAATTGCCTCAGTTCTACATCAAGTTGGGCTTGCGCTAAATTTGTTTTCGCATTCATCACACTCAGTTCCATTTGCAATAATTCGTTTTCAGCTATTTTACCTAAGTTATATCTACCCACAGCAATTTTATACAAGGTATCGTTGTTGGCTAAATTTTTTTGTTGAATTTCCATCATATTTTGCGCCATAAGCAATCGAAAATATAACTCACTTGCTCTTATGGCAACGTTTTCCATATCTTCATTAAAAGCTTTTTGAGATTCTTCATAACGAAGCGGCTCAATTTTATTTTGCCATTTTAAACTGTTGAATCCGAATACAGGTTGATTAAAGCCAATTAAAAACGGACTCGACAAGTAGCTAACAGAATTACTAGTGCCAAATATATCCAAACGATCGAGCGAGCTCCCCACAAAAAATTGCCCACCTGTTAGCCCAATATTTTGCGAAAGGTTAAGATTGACAGAAGATGTTGATGCACTTCTTAATCTAAACGCAAATGAACCATCATTTTGCGCAACATTTTGATAAGATCTTGTGAGTTCGGGAAGTGTGGCATTTAATCTCAGCTGGGGCTTATAGTCGGATTTATAAGTTTTATAAATCCAATATTTATTTTTAAAAGAGGTAGCAGCAAGCTTAGCCATAGGCGACTGCTTTAACGAAAGGTCAATTACTTGTTTGAGCGATAGATTGATATCTTTCTTTTGAGCAAAAAGCAGTATGCTATTGCACAAAATGAGCATAACAAGAAGTTTGTATTTAAAGTTGTTTACAAATATAGTGCTGTAGTTACTCATAGCGAAGTGATTTGATAGGGTCCTGATTGGCTGCATTTTTAGCGGGAGTAATACCAAAAATTAAGCCGGTAAGTGCCGAAACACCAAAAGAAATAATGATGCTCCATATGGAAATAATGGTAGGAATATCAGCCACAACAGCTACAATTTTACTCAGAATAACGCCCAATACAATTCCTACAATACCGCCTACAAGACTTATCAAAACTGATTCAAAAACAAACTGCTGCACAATATCTTTCTTTGTGGCTCCAATCGATAGTCTTATTCCTATTTCTTTAATTCTCTCGAGAACAGAGGCCAACATAATATTCATGATACCAATACCTCCAACCAACAGTGATATTCCTGCAATGGCTCCGAGTACTAAGTTAAATATATCCTTTGTACGTTGTTGTTGTTTGAGAAGCAAAATAGGCACTGTTATTTCAAAGTCAGTAACGGTAAAATGTCTGCGCTGCAAAAGTCTGCTGATGATTTCAGATGATTTTTCCAACTTTTCGGTGTCCGCCATTTTAATTACCAACCTGTCAATCTGATGTATTGAAACGTCTTTCTTGGTGTCTTCTTCCTGTGTTTCCTCTTCGTTCATAGAAGCCGCATTCAGCATGGCTTTGGTAACTAGCGATCTGTTCTTGAACCTGATCAAAACAGTTTTCAGAGGCGTATAAACATCCATGTTATAATCTCTGATGCCTAAATTTTGAATAGAGTTTTTACTGATTTTTCTTTCCTCTAAAATGCCAATCACCTTCAACCAAATAGGCCCACATTTAAGGTATGAACCAACAGCATCCTTCTTGCTAAAGAACTTTGCTTGTATACTCTTTCCTATAATACAAACTTGGTCGCCATGCACAAGTTGCGAAGTATTAAACATTTTACCTTTCTCCAATTGAAAGTTTGCAATTTCAAAAAAGTCGGGTTCAACACCAATAAGCTTTCCGGTTCTTGAGAGTCCATCGGCAACAAAATTAGTTTCAATAATAATTTCTGGACTTACTGCAATAACTCCAGGAACAACCTCGTCAATACTTTTGACATCAAGTAAATTCAAACCAGGAGAAAATTTCTTTTTCTCTTCCTTTTCTTCTGCTTCAACCTTCTCTTCCTTTTGCTCGTTAATTGGCGTTATAACTATATTGTTAACTCCAACAAGTTTAATCTGTTCCAAGATTTCTTGTTTAGCTCCGCTGCCAATAGCAAGCATAGCAATTACAGCAGCCACACCAAAAATGATACCCAATGCTGTGAGCAATGATCTGAATTTGTTGGCTTTGATTGCCTCTAGGGCAATGCGAAAGTTAAAGTAAAGTCTTTCGTTCATGAACCTTTTTTACGCTTCAGTCTCTCAATAGGCATTTTATTGTGCTCTTCGGGTTCAGAAAGCGCAATGAATTCACCTTTCTTGATACCCGCCTTAACGACTGCGTGATTTTCATTCGTTTCTCCAACAAGAATTTCTCTTTTGATAATTGATCTGCCATCTTTTACGTATGCAAAGGTAAGGCTGTCGCCATCATTATGAATGGCCTCAAGCGGGATGTAAATCACATTTTTAATTTTACCAACCACAATATTATTTCCTGTGGTCATACTTGGTCTTAAAGTGGTATCTTTTTCATTGATTTGAATACTTACCTCAAACACCTTTGCATCTGATTTAGGATTCTGTTCGCCAACATTGGCAACCGAAGTAACTATTCCTGTTAGTTTCTTTTCAGGATAGGCATCTAAAGTTACTTGAACCTTTTGGTTAATTTTTACTTTTCTGATATCCACTTCATTCACGTATGTTTTACTAATCATAGTGCTCAGGTCAGGGAGGGTAGCTACTGTAGGTTCCCAAGGGCTAACCGAGCTTCCAACCCCTTTCTTTTTTCCATTCCATTCTCTTTGGTAAATTACCATTCCGTCTTTTGGGGCTACAACAGTAAACTCTTTTAGTGCATTGTTAAGCATTTCAAGCTTGTTGGCTGTTTGAGATAAAGAGGCCGAAACTTCTTGCATTTTTGCGGCAAGCTGTTTTTCTTTTACAAAATAATTTTTCTTAGCTTGCTCATATGTTCTTTTACTTTTTTCAAGATCAAGCTGCGCCTGTCTGATGGTTGCGGGTGGCTCATAAGCCGATTGTTCAAGAATTATTTCTTTTTGCTGCATGTCAAACTGCATATTAATCATATCATCGCGCGACTGACGCATTTGTAGGGTTGTGTCAAGCTTGGTTTGGGTATACTGACTTTGAATTTTGTCGAGATCGCTGGCAGCATCGCGCAATTTGGTTGATATCTCCGCTTTATCTAGTGCAGCTACATAGTCGCCTTCTTTTACAGTAGTTCCTTCGGGCACTAAATCAGAGATTTTGATTTGCCAAATACCTAGCT
>JBILUU010000130.1:0-7486 GCA_044370815.1 Bacteroidia bacterium | reverse complement strand
CTACTGATTAATTCGGGTTTAAGGCACACAGGCCCTCGCAAAAAAAAGGATGCCGCTCCTGTCCACTTGCGCGTAAGCAAACGCATAACAAATGCAACTATACTTTAGCTAAAAGATTTGAGTTTGGAATACCCTATTTTGCCTCTCTCAGCGTAGTTTGCAACTACGCTGCTTTTATATTTTTCACTAAAGCTCAGCAATCCCCTCTCTCAGCGTAGTTTGCAACTACGCTACCTTTATAATTTCCACTAAAGCTCAGCAATCTCCATTAAATTTATAATTCCAACAAAGTTTTTAGTGCTTGAATAAATATATCCCCAACCTACCAATTGTTGCGTTAAGAAGTACAATCCTGTTTGATTTTTTATTTGATATGCATCTGCCACATCGTGAAAATAGTAAAAATTATTTAAGTATTGAATGCACTTTAGCATTTCAAATAAAAAGAGCGTAGTTCGGAAACTACGCTCAGGTGGGTAAAAATTATTTAAGTATTGAATTCATTTTAGCATTTCAAATAAAAAGAGCGTAGTTCGGAAACTACGCTCAGGTGGGGTATCAATCAGGAAATTTATTGATGAATCTAAAAAAATATCTGATGCCAGAATGTTCAATAAAATTACGAGAAAAGAAATAAGCATAAGAGTAAAGATGACCGAAAAAATGAGTCAGTATTTGACGTTGTTAAAAATTCCGCACTAAAAGGGACAAGTCGGGAAAATTATTTTTGTATTGAATTCATTTTAGCATTTCAAATAAAAAGAGCGTAGTTCGGAAACTACGCTCAGGTGGGAGAATTTGGGTTCAATATTCCAAACAACTTCATGTCAATTCGCAGGCCGGAGGCCTGATGGTATGCTCACTCGCGGGACGCGAGCGAGGACAAAAACGATAGCGGCCACAAACGATGGCGAAGATTGTGATGCGCAAAAGACAGCAGCGGCATCCTCCCAATGCCATTGGGAGATATAGCGAATGGCTTGGCCTCTCCGACAGGAGAGGTGCGCCCAAACAATAATATTTATTTCAATTGTTTTTTACATACACACAAACCAATGAAATGGTATGGTCAGTGAATTTATTTTATCACTAACTTTTTGTTGAGGAGTGTTCCATTATTAATTACCTGCACAATGTATACACCTGCATCAAGTGAAGAAATATCAATCGATTGAAGCATTCCTCCTCCATTGATGTCTTTTTGCATTACTGATTTTCCTAAATAATCAGTAATCTGCATTGTCCATCTATCGTTTTTGTTGCTGCCATTGATGCCTATGTTAAACTGCATACTTGCGGGGTTGGGCGATATTTGCAACGAAGGGGTGTTAAACATTTGTGTGTGCGCTACTGCTGTGGTAGATTGTATGTTGATATTGTCGATATAAAGTCCTTGCCCATAATGTCCACGGTTAATGAAAGATATGATTACATCTATCAAGGGATCTACGGGTGCTAAACTGATTACTTCGGTTCTCCATTGCGAGGCAGTTGGCTCAAATCGGCCCGAAGTAATGGCAGGTGCTGTAGACAAAATATCTCCACCTTTTAAAAATAACTGTGAAAAGGTAGCTCCACAGTCGGTGCTATAGGCTATTTCGAGTGTATCGGAATAATTATTATCGTATTGTGCATAGGCAACATCAAAACTCAACACAGGAAATGCCACATTGCTGAGGTCGTATTTAGCTGTCCACATGGCATCTTTTTTTCCTTGCACGTCAATGTAGTAATTATCAAAAAACATGCATTTACTGCCGTTGCCAAAACCACTACTGAAGGTGCAATACGACCAGTTTACAAAATTCATGGCATCATCATAATATTTCCATGTTTGAGGAAGTGCATTGTTTTCAAAGTTTTCAGAAACAGGCAGTGGATCTTGACCTTGCGTGCTAATAACACCGGTTTTTGTAACATTATAGTTCTGTCCATTATAAGTGATGATAAGCGTAACATCAAAGTTGCCTGGGCTGTTGTACTGCACTACAGGGTATTTTAATGTTGAGCTTGATGGGCTACCACCGGGGAATGTCCATTGGTAACTTGCCCCTGCGGGTACCACACTATGATCTACAAAATGAATGCTATCACCAGGGCAATAGAAAGTGGCATAATCAGCACTAAAATCAGCCAATACATTGGAGGGTTCATAAAAAGGACTTTCCCAAATGCCTATGCCTGCATTGGCTAGTCTAATTTTTTCTCCTTTGTAAAAAGGCAACATATTAATTGGATGTGTAATTACTGGCAATCCATTACTAAAATCGTCCCAATTGCTCATGCTGTTGTTCTTATAAAATACACTTCCATTTCTCATTGCCAAATACACCCCTCCGTTTGTACCTGCTTGATGGCACATACCATAAATTTCTTTCCCATTCAAACCGGCATCGGTAATGTTGGTCCAGTTTTGTCCACCATCGGTTGTTTTATAAACTTTATTCCCATTGCTTCCGCTGGTGTAACCCAACCATAATTCATTTTCGTTGCTACTGCTCAAACAAAAGAAAATATTTCTCTTGTTTGTTTGCGGAATATTTACTGTGGTCCATGTGAGGCCATTATCCGTTGATCTTTTTAACTGCGATACATTGCCAACTACTAACTGCGCATAAAAAACATTTGGGTTCACCCTGCTTTGTTCTATCCATAACACTAAATTACTTGTGCTAGCACCTACACTGGCAATGGGTGCAAAGCTTCCACCTCCATCGGTACTTTTATAAAACTGATTGTTTTTACCCATGTAGGCAATATTCCAATATCTGTAGTCAAAAATAATACGTGAACTTTCATTAAACCAATAGCTTTCATTTGGATATAAGGCGGTGCTGAATCCGCTTGCTACACCGTTTGTAGCTGATGGAATTACCACACCACCAATGTCACTAAAATAGGTTTTTCTTTCATTGCTGTAATTCACATATCCGGTAGGGGCTTCGCCTCCGCCTAATTGTAAAAAGGTTCCTTGCGGGTAACCTTCATGATAAGCTGCATTGCCATTGTGATAACGGCCACCAACCATCATGTCCTCATTCCAACCTTGATCATAACCCCAATAGTCGCTGCCCCAAATTCCTTTAGTTCTGCTGTCGTGTGTGGTAAACCATGTGGTTGAATAATTAATACCTCCATCGCAACTTAACCAAACTTCTTCGGTATTATTTGGTGTTAGTCTGTTAATGAGTGTTTGCATATCAGGATGTATTTGTGGAATGTTGCCTACATAGCCTCCTACGGGCGAAATATTGGCGCTGGCATCAGTACTTTGCCATAAGCTTAATCCACCAAATAAAATATTGTTTTCATTGAGGTGTGAGGCAACAATGGTGGTGTTATAATATATTTGATTATACGTGTTGTTATCACCACCAAAGGTCATAGGGTTGGGATGTGTATTAAAATCATACGGGGCACCAATTGTTCCATGCGGATTGGTCCATGTTTCTCCTGCATCGTTACTCACATAAATACCAATAAAGCCATGTGTTTGAAGGTTAGCAGTGCTCTGGCTTTCGCCTACAAGTAAGGCGTAAACTTTATTCGGATTGGCTGCAGTTACAGCTATTTTAGCACCTCTACTATTGATTAAACCCGCATCGGCAGGAGGAACGGTAAACCAACCATTGGGCTTTATAGTAAAAGTGTTACCACCATCAGTAGATTTATAAAAATTTGATATCCCTGTTGCATTGACATGCTGTGTAGCAAATACCACATTAGGATCATTTACTTTTAACACCACACTTAAACACTCTTCTGTCAATACCTCTGACCAGTTGTTGCCACCATCCGTAGTTTTAAAAAGTCCTTTATCGGTAGCTGCAAAAATAATATCGGGTTGTGTAGGATGAAATGCAATTTGATGTGTTTCTATATTTAAAGCTTGAAACGATGCTTGACCAATGACATTCCAAGTAATACCGCCATCGGTAGTTTTGTATAATTCGTTGGCTGCACCAGCAATAACAATATCAGAATTGGTTGGATGTATTTGAATACTTCTGACAGAACGTAACATGTATGCGCTACTAACATAAGTCCATTGCAAACCTTTGTTGATACTTTTATAAATACCACCCGATTCGCCTCCGCAAAACAATACTTGCGGATTGCTTAATGACTGATCTATACAATAGACATTGGCATGCCAGGAGCGCGCTACGTTGGTATCATTGGCATTGTATTTTGCTTGTAAATGCAGTTCAGGTCCTGCAAATGTCCAATTGCCGGCACGGCTACCTTGATTGTTTCTTTGAGCTTCAATTGCCCTTAACTCCTCAGTACTAGGCGGCTTCACGAAGCCATTATCGTCAACAAAATACTTTATTGAGTTACGCCATCTTTTATAAATGCCCACATAAATATTACTTTCTTCGCCTTCTTCTTCGGGTTTATTATTGGCTTTAAAAGCGCTATCTACTTTGTAAACATTAGGGTTATCTGCATACATCAACTTTACCCAAGAAGGAAGATTAGGGTCATTTTGATTGGGTTTGTAGGTATAGCTTTGTGAAAAAGTAAAGTTCGATAAATAACAAAGGCAAATGATGAGGGTAATTTTTTTGATAAACATAGCATTATAATTTAGGGCTAAAATAAAAAAAGATAATGAATTGATGGATTAATTAACAGCATTAAAAATGTTATATTCAAATCGTATTAAAAATCCTGAATAAGCATTTCTAGGGGCGTTGCTTTTTATTTGATAACGGTAGCCCAAATCAAAACGCATATAACTTTTAATAATCAATTGCAAAGCGGGAAAAATATCATAAATGTTGGTTTCGTATTCCGATAGACTATTTCTTCCATGAATCTCGCAATACACATTTAAATTAGGTTGATTGTAATTTTTATAATGGAAAGGAAGCAGCAAATAGCCAGCTGAGAAAAAGTAGTTAAGTGAGTGCGCAGCCACAAATTCGGGTCGATTATAGTTGATATTGGGCATCGTGTAAACATGTCCAAAAGTGGCCGACAGAGCTAGTTTGTGAATGAGTTGTGTAGCTACAATTCCGTTATTGATACCCGAGTTATCACCTTCTAAATTAATTTCCCTAAAGTGTATTTGATGATTAATTACTGATACGCGCGAAAAAGCTGCCATTCTAAAATGTTTATGGATGTCATCGCGAGATAAAAAGCGATATTTCACAAATACATTAAATCCTTCAAGTTGGATTTTGGGTTGATAATAATTTGCCAAAAAACCACTTATTCTAACATTCACGTTTTTACTTACACCAAAAGCCAACTCAGGAACTATACGATGCATCCAAACACTATCACCGCCTCCGTTTACATCATGTCTTTTACCCTGCATAAATTTATTGGTAAGTCGCATGGAGATGGCTTTGGCGGGCATATTACTGGCAGGCTCCGAAATGATGAAAAGCTCCTGTGCGCGAGTAGTACAGGCCCAAAAAAGGCATGCGCAAACAAGTAAAAGTTTATTGTGTAAGTACATGATAAATCTTTGAAGTAATTGGTAAATTGTTGGTGTTGATGTGATCGGGCAATATCATTTCCTTTCTTACTTTAATGAACTTCTTATTTTCCTTTGCCGTTACAAATCCTTCATCTATAATTCTGAAAACTTGTTTGTCTTTTTGAGGGTCAAATCCCTTCACAAAAAACACTGATTTGCCAATCATAAGTAAAGGGTAGTTGTAAATGAATGTCTCATTTTTTTTATAACTAACAAGTAATTCTGCTACCGAAAAGCCCGCATCCTCAACACTTTTTTTAATTAAATCAATGTCAACTTCTTGCTGCTGATTAAAGTAAAGGCGAAATAAATTTAAATCTAAATCAGGAACGATACTATCGATAAATGGCAGCTGCTGTAATTGTCTTTGAGTAGCTAAATTGCACATAGAACAGGTAAGTCCGCTTGCTCTTAAATTGGCATCTACAAATTGTGCCAATAGTGGTTGACTGCTGATGAGCAGTATAAAAAATATTTTTTTCATAGGGGTTATTGTTACAAAAAATGCGCAGCTATCCTAGCAGCAAATTTTGCTGCCGAACAACTCGCAATTTTTTAAGAATTACTTTCTTTCGTATTTGCAACATGAATGAAGCTTATTATATGCTTCATCGCTTCCCTTGCAGCCATCATTATCATATCCGGCATTGCAGATGGCATTTTGAATCTTTTTAAGGTCTGTTTTCTTAGGATTAAAACTTACAGTAAGTTGTTTGCTTTTAACATCCCATGAAGTTTTTTTTACACCGTCAATGCGTAATGATTTTTCAATAGTTTTTTTGCACATTCCGCAGTTGCCCCAAACTTTAAATTTTTCGGTTTGATCACCGCCTGCAAAACTTTTTGATAATAGGACTAAAAATATAAACTGAAATAAGATGATTGATTTTTTCATTGTTGTTTAAATTGTGCCGAAATAATTCTTCGGCAGATGAATAAATAAAGAGAAGTTGATTGCTAAAAACTACTCCGTATTCAAATTCTGAAAACACGATGAACAATAAATTTGTTTGTTTTAGAAAACAAAAAGGGTGGAGGGCTGTGTGCCTTATTGCCTTGAATTAAAGTTAAATCAGAAGTGCCAAAAAGTATAGTTAGTACTGAATTAAAAAGCAAGTGCACGTATGGCATTAAAATCTGTCCCGATGCATTGACCTGTTGGGTTTGATGAGAGCCAACTTTGTAAAAATGCATCACATCTTTACAACAAGTATCATCAGCAGTTTCATCACCGCAGCCGCAATCATGATGATCGCTTAATGCTGAGTAAGTGATAGAAGACAACTCACCACCGCAAAAATGCGCATGCACAAACAACCCGGTGGCGCATACAAAGTAAAAAATGGTGAGCAGTATAATACTAATTTGCTTCATACCGCAAAAATACAAAATAATTAGATGACGCGGAGTGTTATAACAACAAATATCACATCTATTAGTATTTATCTTTCATCATTAATTTTTAACTTAGCCAACAATTAAAAGTTCTGAAAATCACCAAAAATAATCACCATGAAAGGCATCAAATTCTTCCTTGTAATTTCATTATTAACTGTAAGCAAGTTTTTATTTGCACAAGACTTTTTAAGTCCTCAACCCAACAGGGCGCTTACTTTTAAAGAAATGCAATTACAATTCAATGATTGGAAAAATACAAGAAATATTGCTCAAGAAAGAGGTTGGAAGCATTTTAAAAGATGGGAAATGGAAACACAAATGCATACAAATAGCATAGGTAATCCGGTAAGTCCCGAGCTATTCATTAATGAAGTGAGTAAACTTGCCACAGAGAAAGAAATTATAAAAGCAAGCAATAGTGATAGAAATCTAACATGGTTACCAGCTGGACCAAATGTTATACCCAATAATCTAACCGGATACATGCCCAATGGAATAGGTCGTATCAATTGTATTGCATTCCATCCCAACTCGCCTTCTACATACTTTATTGGTGTAGCTCAGGGCGGATTATGGAAAACAACCAATAACGGT
>JBILUU010000129.1:0-7497 GCA_044370815.1 Bacteroidia bacterium | reverse complement strand
AATCCCGCTTAGCAGGTGTTTTCAATCCATTGAACCAATGGATTGAATTACAGCTGTTTTAGCGATTCCGCATTTTCTAATGCGGAATTTGGGTTTAATGCGTAATCTGGGTTTAACTATTTTAAAATCAACAGCGAAGGCGCAAAGAGCACCTTAAATTAAAACTCATTAGACCATGTATCATTTTCAAATTGACACATTTTCAAATTTTCAAAATAAATTGTTCCATCGGCACATTTAACAATTAGCACATACTTTTAATTACTTGCCACCACTACTTTTAACTTGCTTCCTGGAATAAGTTTGTAATCTTTACCCATATTATTTAGGCGCATGAGCTCATCTACAGAGCCCATTTTATATCGGTTGCTTATACTCCAAAGCGTATCTCCCTTTTGAATCACATGATAAATTACCTTAGCATTTTTATCAACTTTATTGTTTACCTGCATCAAAGAAGGACTTGCTTCAGGGGTACTGTTAGTATATTGAGTAGAATCAGAATTTGCAGCAGTAAGTGTATCGTTATCGAGTTTGATATCTTGCTTTTTAGCCAGTGCTGCATTAGATTTAGGATTTGATTGAGGCATCATCAACACCAATTTGGTTCCTGTTTTTACACTATTGCCTTTGAGCTTATTCCAACGCTTTAAGTCACTTACATTACATTGATATTTGGCTGCAATTTTTTGTAGGTTTTCGCCCTTCTTTACCTTGTGATATTTTTTTGAAGGAGCTGTTTGCATGGCAAGTAACATCAAACTGTCTCTGCTTAGCTCTTCATTTTTACGATAGGTATAAATGGCTGTTTCGTTGTTTATAAATGCTCCTGATTTATTCGCAGGCAGATAAAGGTGCCGATAATCGCTATATCCAGGCACCCGCCTCAATTTATAGGCAGGATTTAAAAATACTAAATCTTCCATAGGAATATCAATAATTTTGGAAACCGCCTCAAAAGAAACCGCTTGTTTTGCGTGCACGGTATCGGCATAAAAATAAATTTGCTTGGGCGCAATTGGATAAATGTTGTGCTCTTTGGTATAATTCATTAAATAATTTACAGCAATAAATGCGGGGACGTAACCCTGTGTTTCCAGAGGTAAATAGGGCCTTATTTCCCAGTATGTTTTTTTATTTCCGCTTCTTCTGATGGCTTTGCTGAGCGTTCCTGGTCCGCAGTTGTATGCCGCAAGTACCATTTGCCAATCGCCAAACATGCCGTACAAATATTTGAAATATCTGCAAGCTGCTTCTGTTGCTTTTAAAGGATCTCTTCTATCATCAACATAAGAGTTAACTTCTAATCCATACATTTTTCCTGTAGCATACATAAATTGCCACAGTCCTCCTGCCCCCGACTTGCTAATTGCGTTAGGGTTAAGCGCTGACTCTACTATAGCCAAATATTTGAGCTCTAGTGGCAAATTGAATTTTGCTAATTTTTCTTCAAACATTGGAAAATATATTTGAGACAATCCAATAAGGCGACTCACCAAAACGCGCTTGCGAAGTGAGTACAAGTCGATATAAGCTTTTACTGCATTGTTATAAATCAAATCGAAGGGTGTTTGCTCATCTAGCTTTGCCAATCGGGCCTCATATACAAGTTCATTAAAGTAAGGTATAAATCCCGATTTGTAATTGGCCATGTCAAACAAACAAGAGTCGCTCAAATAACTATTGCATTCGAAATACCTAGTTAATTGCAAGCTATCGAGCATTGCCACAATAGGATCATCTTTTATGTATACAAAGCTAGAGTCACCCTTTGCCATTAATTTATTGGCAAAGCAACAGAGGAAAACAAATGAAATGACTATAAACTTCCTCAGTAAAGCGCGCATTTTTTATTCTATTAAAATGCAAATATGCGCAACTGAGATGTAAAAAAATTAAAAATAAAATTTCAATTATTAACCTTAAAATGTTGGTATTTAATTGCAGGAATTAAGGTTTGATAAATTCGAGCAATTCGCCCTTTTGATGATCAACACGGCACCACTCTTCCACCTTAAAATTTAGCACAATTACTCCACAAGTTGGCATCTCAATATAATTGTCTCCCGATAAGTAACAAGCAAGTTGGGTAAATCCCGGATTGTGACCAAACATGATTGCTGATTGAAAATGATCATCTATATCGTGAACGATATCCAACAAAGTTTGTGCAGATGCTTCATAAATTTTAGGTTGCTCTACCACCAAGTTTATATCAAATTCAAATGCTTTTGCAAATCGCTTGCAAGTGCTAGATGCCCTCTTAGCCGTGCTCGAAATAAACACCTCAGGACATGTGATTTTTTTTGATAAAAGATCTGCCATTCTTACCGCATCATCTTTTCCGCTGCTTGTGAGTTTTCTATCAAAATCTGTTTTGTTTGAGGGCAGTAATTCTGCTTTTGCATGCCTCACTAAAATTAGCTTTTTCATGAAGTTATTTTAAACAAATATACTATACCCTCCGAAAACGCAACCAATAAATATTGAATAATAAAAATGAATAGACATTTTGAAATTTAAATGAAGTGTTTAAATTTGAGCAATTAGAAACGAATACTATGAAAACATTCACCTCACTAGTTTCAGCCGCGTTTGTTTTGCTTTCGATGAAAGGCATAACGCAAACAGTAAGCGATACAACTAAAGTCGGTTTGGCCGCAGACAGTGTTACAACAATCAATTTAATGCCTTCGCAGGAGGCCGAACTTGCCTATAATGCAGGCATCGAAAAAATGAAAATTGGAGATTACAAATCCGCTATTGAGCAGTTTGACGAAGCCATTAAACTGAAAAGCAATTGGGGCAAGGCATACTTTAACAGAGCTATTTCTAAGAAAGAAAAGAAAATGTATCAAGCCGCAATTGATGACTTCGAAAAATGTTTGAGTTCTCCAGACACGTTAACCGATGTATACTACAACATGGCTCAGGTTTATGTGTTATTAAAAAACAATCAAAAAGCTTTAGAGCATTTCACACGCTCTATTGAGTTGAATGAGAATAGTGCACAAGCTTATTATTATCGTGGGAACGTACAGTTCAACGAAAAAAAATACAAGGAAGCAATCGATGATTTTACCAAAGCGATTGAACAGAAGCCTGATTTTGCTTATGCCTACAACGACCGCGGAAGTGCCAAACGACAATTAGAAGACTATGACGGTGCTATCAGCGATTACAACAAAGCCATACAACTCAATGAGGGTATGACTATTTCTCACAACAATATGGGTTCTGCCCAAAGAAAAAAAGGAGAGCTTCAAAATGCTATTGACAGTTATACAAAAGCCATAAGAGCAAAATCAGATAACTATTTGGCATACAACAACCGTGGCTCTGCGCGTTTCGATGCGGGCGACTACAAAGGTGCGGTGGAGGATTTTTCGGCAGCTATTAAAATCAAAGGTGACTATGCTTATGCCTTCAATAACCGCTCTGCTGCAAAATTTAAAATGAAGGACTATATGGGAGCTGTGGACGATGCTACTAAAGCTATACAAATCAACAGTGAGTATGCGGCAGCTTTTTTAAATAGAGGAATTGCTAAGGAAATGCTGAGAGATAATAAAGGCGCATGCCTTGACTGGACAAAAGCTAAAAAATTAGGCAGTGAAATGGCTGCGCAATATTTAACTGATTGTAAATAATCAAAAAAGAAAAGATCATGAAACAAATTTCAACTATCATACTTATTTTAATCAGCTGTCACTTGATAGCGCAAAATAGTAAAGACATCCCGTTTGAAAAAGAGTATTTCCCCAATCAGAAAGATCAGATGAAGGAAGCACGAAGAGCTTTTGAGGCAGGCAATGAAGAATTTGAAGGTAAACGACCGGGGCGCTATAAAACTGCTTTAAACAATTTCCTTACAGCAAATGCATTCAATCCCAATAATTCATTGCTCAATTTTAGAATTGGAATTTGTTATATCAATAGCAGTTTTAAAATGAAAGCTAAGTCTTATTTTGAGAAAGCTTATGAATTAAATCCCTCAATAGATCCTGAAATTAATTATTTTCTTGCAAGAGGATTTCACTTGAATACCGAATGGGATAAAGCAATTGCCGAATATCAAATATTCAAAAAAGGCCTCGATCCAAAGAAAAAGGAACTAATTCCTTTGATTAATGATGTCAACAAAAAAATTGCTGAATGTAACTACGGTAAAGAATACGTAAAAAATCCCGTTCGTGTGTTTATTGATAATATTGGCGACAAAGTTAATTCGACCTATCCTGATTATGCGCCTGTGATTTCTGCCGATGAAAGTGTAATGTATTTTACATCACGCAGGAATACCACAACAGGCGGAGCTCTTGACGAAAACTATGATGAGTATTTTGAAGATATTTTTGTTACCTATAAGTTTAATGAAGAGTGGGGTGTTCCAGCTAACATTGGTCCTCCTATCAATACCATTGGGCACGATGCCACTGTAAACCTCTCACCCGATGGACAAATCATGTTTACCTATCGCGATGATAAGGGGTATGGCAATATTTATCAAAGTTTATTGGTAGGTGACAAATTTACCGAGCCCGAGAAAATGCCGAAACCTATCAACAGTAGTGAACATGAATCATCGGCATCTATTTCTTACGAAGGAAAAACAATATATTTTGTGAGTGATAGACAAGAAGGTGGCTATGGTGGGCGCGATATTTATGCTGTAAATAAAATTGAAAAGGATAGATGGAATCAAGCATATAATATGGGGGCCACCATCAATACCAAATACAATGAAGAGGGTGTATTTATTGTACCCGATGGAAAGACTTTATATTTTAGCTCAGAAGGCCATAGCAGTATGGGTGGTTTTGATATTTTCAAGTGCGAATTAAAAAATGGCTTATGGTCAGAACCAGTTAACTTGGGTTATCCCATCAATACACCCGATGATGATGTGTTTTTTGTGGTATCTGCAAGCGGCAAACACGGTTACTATGCATCTGTAAAAAATGAAGGTTTTGGCGAAAAGGATATTTATATGATTACCTTCTTAGGGCCTGAAAAACCCGTACAATTAAGCAACGAAGATAATTTATTGGCAAGTGTGGAAGCCCCTATCAGCGAAATCTATATTGCACCTGCTGTTGAAATAAACGCCAATGCAGTAACCTTATTAAAAGGTATCATCACTGATGCAATTACACAAAAGCCAGTTGAGGCCGAGATTGTATTGATTGATAATACACTTAATGTAGAATTAGCAACATTCAAATCAAACAGTAAAACGGGTAAATACTTAGTTACCCTCCCTTCAGGTAAAAATTATGGTATTGCAGTAAAAGCAGAAGGTTTTTTGTTCCACTCCGAAAACTTTGATATTCCAAAATCTGCCACTTATCAGGAAGTATTGAAAGACGTTCAACTTAAAAATGTTCAGGTAGGACAGAAAATTGTATTGCGCAATATTTTCTTTGACTTTGATAAAGCTACGCTCAGACCAGAGTCAACCAATGAACTTGAACGACTCACACAATTGTTGAAAGATGTATCTACCATGAGAATAGAAATTAGTGGACATACCGATAATAAAGGATCTGCGCAGTACAATCAAACGCTATCCGAAAGTAGATCTAAATCAGTGGTTGATTATCTCATCAGCAAAGGAATTGCTAAAGAAAGATTGGAATATAAAGGATACGGATTAACCCAACCTATGGCAAGCAATGATAATGAAGAGGGAAGACAATTGAACCGTAGAACAGAATTTAAAATCTTGAGTAAATAAAAAAAGGGTGATGAGCATAGGTCGCAAAATCACCCTCCTAACTAAACAACAAACATTTTAACTCTTCCTCTTTAGCGCTTTATCTATACTAATTTGAGGTCAGCATTTGATAGAGCTCATCCTTTAGATGTACTCTTTTCATTCTGTACTCATTGAGCACTTCATCTTTAACATGCTGAGCACCGCTTTCCATACTATGTATAGAATTATTGATATCGTGATATTCATCAAATAATTTTCTAAAATGATGGTCATGGGTTTTCATGTCGTGAATTTTTTGATTTAACTCGGGGAACTCGTGGTGAAGATCATGTTTTTCCATAGCTTTTATTTTTTGATTGATGCAAAACTACGGCCGCAATGCTTATCAAACTATGATATATATCATATCTCATTTTTTTTTGCTAAAAAAAAGAAAAAAGTTTCTGCGATTTTGCTGAGCTTTAAAGACTGTTATATATCAAATGTTTTTGCGAAGGGCTCTTGTTCCCATTCATTCACTTTGAGTGTGTACTTTCCTGAAGGCCAATTGAAAATTTCGAAATCGAAGTGAAAGTTTTTATTACCGGGCACTGCATAACTGTTTGAAAGCAAAGTTTTAACCATTCTTCCACAAGCATCATAAACAGCTATGGTCAAATTCTTATTTGATTTCTTCATATAATCAAAATTCAATACTACTCGGCATACCTCATTGCTGAATACAATTCCCGGTGTTTTTCTGTAACCAATATAGTACCAAGGCCTTGGTATATTGTTACCGTTGGCACAAATGTTAAAGAGTTCAACCAAGGCTGTGTCAGTAGGTACACCAATGGAAGCCAACTTGTGCCCATCGCTAATAGTCCAAATGGCATGCTGTGCTGAATTGTTATTTATCCTTCTTCGCTCAATAAATTTACAAAGTACAATCATAGTTGAATCGGCCATTCGAGCCAATGCAAAACGCTGTCCCTTTTTAGGACTTGAATTACTACTTTGACAACAATTGCCATAAGCAGCTGTGTCTATCATTTGAAATGGTGCTAAATCAATTTTGAGTGTTCGCACCACAATAATGTCTTGCTGCGCTTCATTAAGATTATTCAGCACGGTTCCGGGTTCCATTAACACTGTTATGCGCGATGATCCTGTATTTTTTAGGTACACACTTATACATTTCTCAGAGTACCCTCCGCGGGATAACAAGTTAAGATTAACTTGTCCCTTTTTAACAGCTTCAAAAATTGAAACTTCTTTTCCTGATGAACGATTGCAAACGAGCAGGAAAAAAATGAGGCATGATGCCTTGATGATTGCTACTTCTGTCTTTTTCATAAGCATGATTTTTAAAAACGAAGTAGCTTTCTCTCATATTTTTTTTCTTATCCCTAACGCATCAATTTTATTTAGGTTTCACTTTTTATTTGTTTTCATTAATCCGAATTAATCAGTAGAAGTTACGCATGTAACGCACTAGTGATTTCATGAGGGTAATCCCGCTTAGCAGGTGTTTTCAATCCATTGAACCAATGGATTGAATTTCAGCTGTTTTAGCGATTCCGCATTTTCTAATGCGGAATTTGGGATAAAAACAATGTGCTCGTTTAACGGCATCAATAACAAATCCCTTGCAATATACACTGCAAGGGATTTGTTGTTAAGGATTTGTATGATTTAATTCTTTAATAAACCGGCTGCTATACCCATGGCATCAATGGTTGGCGTAGCTTTTATTTTAGCGGCATTCGTAGAATCTTTAGTTGTTTCGGTTTTAAACT
>JBILUU010000128.1:0-7505 GCA_044370815.1 Bacteroidia bacterium | reverse complement strand
TGCAGAAGCAAGCACTAGCGCGTTTTTGTTAATCGTTGCATAGTTAATCACATCTTGGCCGAGCTGAGAAAAGAAACCACCACCCCAAGAGCAGTTGATGATTTGACAGCCATGATCGGCCGCATAAGTAATTCCTTCATAACCATTGTTTATTGCATTGGTGCTTGTGGCATTGGCACATTTAACCGGAAGAAATTTACAATTGAAACCTGGGGAAGCTACTCCAATGGCGTTATTAGTAGAGGCGGCTGCACAACCAGAAACATGTGAGCCATGATTACTTGCGTCAACATTAGGATTATTATCATTTTCGCTGATATCCCAACCTCTGAAATTATCAATATATCCATCGTTATCATCATCAATCCCATTAACAGGATCAGCATAGTTTTTCTTAAGGTTAGCAACCAAATCTGGATGGTCAATATCAGTTCCTGAATCAACGATACCTATCACCACATTGGTATCTCCTGTTTCGGTATCCCATGCATTGTAGGCGTTTATCTTCGTTAAAAATGACTGCTGTGTAGCGGCACTCGGATCATTCACGCTAAGGTGCAGTTTATGAATGTATTTGGCCTCGGCATAAGCTAATTTTCCTGTAGCAATTAATTTATTTGCAGCTTGCTCAACCGTAAAATTATTGCTGTATACCAACTGATAAATCAATGATAAATCGGCATAAGCTTGTCCAAGTTCATTGTATTTTTTCTCAGGTGCAGCGCTCAAAGGGAACATTTTCTTGAGCTCTACAACACCCAGCTGACTCAGCTGAGACTGAATTTCAGGAACTAAAATTTTATTATTAGCGCACTGTGAACGATACTGTTCATCAACCTTAAATACAATTGTATTGGCCTCATAATCGGATGGTAGTGCATTTTTAGGTAATAAAAAAGCATTTTTTGGAAGTGCATTGTGGTTAGATGCACCCGCAGCAATGCTGCCCAAACCAAATAGTGCAGCAAATAGATAGGAGTATTTTTTTGTCATTTTAATTAAATTTTATTCAAATAAAATCAAAATAATCAACATTAAAAAATTTTAAAAACCATATGCGAGAAAGTTGGTTTGATTATCGGTAAATAGACATTCATCTATTAATTCACTCATTAAAATTTAATGTTACACAACAGCATATAATTGACTCCAGCTTGAGGATAATAAAAATTTTCGGTGATCAGCTCTCCGCCTGCAAAGTAACTGTATGTATATCCATTGGCTTCATACAAACTATTAAGCAAATTGTTGATTTGAAATCCTAAGGTGAGCGACTTATATTTCAATCCATTAAAAGTATGCGAAGCTCTTAAATTGAGATAGGTAAAAGCATCTAATTTTCTTTGCTCGTTAGCGGTGTTGTCAAGATATTGTTTTCCTACATGTTTTGCAGTTAAATTTAAGCTGGTATTTTTCTTAAACAAATACTCAAGTCCTGCTCCAGCCATGAAATTAGGAGAAAAAGCAATATCCGAATTTTTATAATTATTTTTTATTTGTCCTCCATTATCAAAGTCATCAATAAACTCATTAAATGCTATTATTTTATTTTGACTAAGCGTGGTGTTACCAAAGAACTTTAAATTATTCAAAATTTTTACCTCTGTTTCAATTTCTATACCTGTACGATAACTCCTGTCTACATTGGTTCTGGTGTATGCACCCACATCGTTGATTTGACCAGTAAGCACCAACTGGTCGATATAATATTGCATATAATAATTTAGCTTTACATTATATCTATTATTGAAGGTTTTTTCGAAGCCCAACTCCACATTGTGCATTTTTTCGGGTCGCGGTCTACTGCCTGGTGTTGAGTTGGTGAAGTCTACACGAACAGGCTCTCGGTTGCTGAATCCATAGAATCCATATAATTTGTAACCTGCGGGTTGTAATTTATTTTGTTCATCAAATGCAAAAGATTGCAATCTCATGAAACCAACTTTTGGATTGAAGAAATGGTATTGAGCTTGTTGAGGCCCCGGAATAAATAAATCATTGAAGCCGGTGAATTTGTAGTCCACAAATCGATACTGAAGGTCAGTAAACATTGTCCACGCACCGCGCAGGTAAAAATCAAATTTTACATATTGATTGATGTCGGTTTTAATGGCATCGTCATTATAATATCTGCCATCGATAAAACCATTTGATGCAAACCTACTCCAAATCACTTCACCAAAATGATCGCCAAGGTATTGATTGCCCCCTCCTCCTATTACCATTTTTATTTTAAACTTTTTATCAGCATTAAAATCGGGATTACGAGTTAAAGAATATATTCCTCCAAAAAAATGATTGTCGAGCCATCTTCTTCTTACCAAGTCTGTTTGAGTAATGGTATCGTTGGTAAACACTAAATTACTCAACCCATAGTCGTTTAAGAATTGATTTTGCTTGTATTCTTCATAATAACCTGCCCCCCTTGTATAATGCAAGCCGGTATTAAGCATCCACTGATTTTTATTTAGCGAATAAAACAGCTGATAGTGTTGTTGTGTATAATTGTCGGTTTGGTTTTTATACCTAAACTCATTATAGGTTCGGTTGTTTACCAAGGTGTCTTCGGGAACTCCATTCCATGCTTGATACGTTCTCTCCTTTCCTGTAAAATGGTTGAATTTAAGAATGCTGTTTTTGTTGTAATATCCAACACTTAGGAAGTAACTTTTTAAATTACTCGAAGCCCTATCAATAAAGCCATCAGAGGTGATGTTCGATAATCTCATATCTACTGCAAGCTTGTTATTAAGTAATCCTGTACCAACTTTTACAGTATTTTTGATGGTATTAAAACTTCCAATAGCATTGTTGAGTTCTGCATAGGGTTCGGCATTGAGCGTATTGGTTTGAACATTTAAGTTAGCGCCAAACGCTGCAACACCATTGGTTGAAGCGCCTATCCCTCGTTGCAATGAAACATTCTCTGCAGAGGATAAAAAATCAGGAAGATTAACCCAAAAAGATCCATGAGACTCGGCATCATTAAGAGGTATGCCGTTCATGGTAACATTGATGCGGGTACCATCACTGCCTCGCACACTCATGTTTGTGTAACCTACACCTGCGCCCGCATCTGAACTTACATTCACAGAAGTAAAATGCTGTAAAATAAAGGGTACATCCTGACCAATATTTTCTTTTTCAATTTGTTCCTTACCAATGCTCTGAACAGATGTAAAATTGGCCAAGTTTTTAGTCCCGTAAACCACAACTTCATCTTTAAAACGCAAGGCGGGCGAAAGCGTTACATTCACATTGGTATCGTTTGCAAAAGCATAATTTTTATTAAATGTATTAAATCCAATACCCTTAATTTGCAGGCGATAATTTCCTTTTTTAACGGAAGTGAATTCAAATTTTCCTTCTTTAATTTCTGCAAAATTATTACCCGGCAGTAGCTCAGCATACATACCATCGTAAACAGGAAAATTACTTTCTGATGATTGAACAGTACCTTTAATAACCACTTGTGCATAAAGGTTGAATGACAATAAACTTAAGATAATTGTTGCTCTCATTTTATAACTATAATATAAATAATAAATGAGGGCTTTGACAAGCAACTGCGAAATCCGTTTTCCTACGCCAGCATTACCTGGATCAGGTTCATCGGGTATAATCTCAGCCTTGGCTATATACCAAAGCACCCCTTTTTTGTTGGCACAAATGTAAATTTATTTTTATATTTACCGAAATTTTTACCAAATGTTTAAAAAACAATTGACAAGTATTTTATTTTCTGCAATTCTTGTAGGACTGTCTGCACTCACATCCTGCGAACCGGCCGATAGCGATGTTTTGGGTTGTGTAACAGGAAAAATCAAAGGTGATAATTTTGCCATATCATTGGGTTGTATGTCGAGGGTAGAATTTGAAAGATATTTAGAATACCCCTACCAAACATATAACGGAAAAACGATTAATCGTGACCTTACTTTCAGAAAAGTGGAGGATTGCATCAAGTGTCAATAATACATTGACCTCCTAACATCGGCAGTATTGGAAACTGTTCAAAAACAGGTTTTGTTACTCACTTATTACTGGCCACCAAGTGGCGGTGCAGGTGTTCAGCGATGGTTAAAATTCTGTAAATATTTACCTCAATTCAATGTTGCCGTTAACGTTGTTACGGTGAATGAAAAATACGCTTCATACCCTGTTACCGATCAGTCATTTACAAAAGACATTGACAGGCATTTAACAATCATTAAAACCAAATCATTTGAGCCCTTGCATTTTTATCAGCGAATATCGGGTCGCAAGCAAGTGCCCTTTGCAGGATTTGCAAACGAAACCAAAGAAAATTGGAAACATGAAGTATCGCGCTTCATCAGAGGAAATTTTTTCATTCCTGATGCCCGAAGAGGTTGGAATGGCTACGCCATAAAGGCAGCAAAAAGTATCATAAAAAAGAAAGAAATCGATACCCTTATCACTACTAGCCCTCCGCACTCCACGCAATTGGCTGGCATTGCCTTAAAGCAACAATTAGGAATAAAATGGATAGCCGACTTAAGAGATCCATGGACAGATATTTATTACTACAGCAAGATGAATCATACCTTGCCTGCCAAGAAGCTAGATGCTTATTATGAAAGGCAAGTACTTGAACAAGCCGACAAAGTGGTGGTGGTGAGCGAGTACATCAAGCAAATGTTTTTGAAAAAATCAAATAAGATAAACCCTGAAAAAATAGTGGTGATTCCTAATGGTTATGATGAAGAAGATTTTTCGGCAACCGCACAAAAGGTCAATTCATATGAGATAATCATTGCTTACAATGGCACTTTATCAGATAACTATCCGGTGAAAGAATTTGTGAGTGCTTTTAAAATTGCCATACAAAATTTCAGCGACTTTAAAGTGATGATTCGCTTTACGGGCAGTGTTGCCCAAGAAGTGGTAGAGTACATTACCAAAATGATTCCTGATCATTGCTCATTCACCCAACATGTTTCTCATCATCAATCAGTGGAAATGCTCATGCAGAGTGATATCAATTTGCTCTTGATTCCGGATGTTGAAAACAACGAGGGGATTTTAACCGGTAAATTATTTGAATACCTGGCCTCAAAAAATCCTATTGTATGTATTGGACCAAAGAATGGTAATGCAGCAGGCATCATCAACGAGTGCCAAGCAGGAAATACTTTTGAAAAAGTAGAGGTTAATCAACTCAGCGATTATCTGGGTCAACTATTCCGGTATTATTCAGCAAATAAATCTTTAAAGATTTCGAACAATTTGCATCAAAAATACAGCAGAAAGAATTTGAGTAGGATCATGTCGGAGCTGATATTATCCTAGCTTCAACCTTTTTTGACAACCCCTTTCAATCCAATAAAAGGCGATAGATAGGTACCTTTGTTACCTAAAATTTTTATCATCATATTGACCAAAGGGGTAAAAATATTAAGCCATTTTATAGCATAGTTGGTATTGTAGAATCCGCTAACCACAGAAAATGTGAACCCATTTTGCTTAAAAAACTGCTCGTATGTTTGAATAGGTAACAAGTGCTCGGCCCAATTACCAGTGTATGGATCACAGGTGTTACATCCCGAGGCGGGTTTCACATTGATTTGTTTGTTCTTTATATATGACCTTGTTGCTTCCTCTATTTCGGGTTTTATTAGCCCTCTTGTGGCTTTTGCTATTTGATGCAGTGCTGCTTGCTCTATGTTTGGCATAACACCTAAAATAATTTCTTGCCTGCTGATTAAAAAGGGCTTTGTTGTATCGCGCTCCTTGCCCCACTTATTGGCCATTCCTTTATATTCGAGCATGCGTTGAATACGCTGAGTATACCAAACCGTAAGTGGATTATTGATATTGGCAGTTGTGGCAAAAAACAAATTTAATTCATTAGAAGGAATGGCAGACAATTCCTTAAAATGTGCCTCTAGGTCATAAATATGCTCAATTACATTTCTTGATACAATGGTGTCACAAGTAAAATTCCCCTGCTCAAAATAAGTGCACAAAGATGATACATCCCCACAAATGTAGTCATCTGCTTTAGCTGCTGCCGCTGCGGCAATAACTGAAGCATCGCTGCAAGAAACATCATAAATATCGTTGTAAATAACACGACCAAAACCAACCTCTTTCGCCAGCATTGCCAACACCCCTGTGCCCGCACCATAATCAACAATAGTAATTTCACTGAGTTGTTTTTTAGCGTCAGCAAGGGCATGCATTAAAATAAAGGCGCAAGCCTCGAGACTGTATTGTAACTTTTTTTGATAATCTTTAAAATACTTTTTTGAGTATGCCGACACGTTAAGTTGCTCAACATCCAACACCTTTAATTTTTGATGAAGACTCAGCACCGCATCGTTAAAGGTAAGTTCAACAGATTGCTCTACGGGTATCTTAAAGGATTTGAATAGTTTCATTATTTTAAAAGCGCATGAATAATTTTATACAATTCTACCGATCTTTTTTCGATACTGAAATGATCGAGAATAAACTGCCTGGCTGATTTTCGCAGGTCCTCCTTTTGTGTGTTTGCAACCGCAGATTTAATTACCGCTTGTAAGGTATTGCTGTCTTTTTGTTGCACAATAAATCCATTTTTATTGATGATGAATGGTATTGCACCTGCATTGGCACCAATTGGAATGCAGCCACAAAGCATGGCCTCAGCCAATGTATTTCCGAAACCTTCGCTCATGCTTAATTGCAGGTAATAATCATGTTGGGCATACACTTCTCTTAACTGCTCGTGAGGTATAAAAGGTATGATTGATAAATTCGCAGGAACTTCTACTTGAAGACTATTTCCCTTGCTTCCAATCACGGTAAAGGTATATTCTGGAAATAATTTTGCTGCTGTAATCACCATGTCAATTCCCTTAATCATTCTTCTGCTTTCACTCTCTAAATTAGAAGCAATACTTAAAAATGTATTTGGTTTACGGGTAATATTTGCATCGTGCCAATGCTTGGTTTCAAATCCATTATATACAACCGTGTAAGGTGTCTTCAAGTTTTTAACATGAAACAAAATACCTTGCCGAGGATAATCATTGGGCTGATAAACATAGGCACTATCAACTAAATAATCAGAAATAGGCGCAATGTGCGAGCACCATTTAAACGAATAAGCAGTGAGTTTACCTAGGAAGAACTTGTTGAAGTTACCATAGTTAACTGATGGAAAGGAAACCGCATCAATACCGCCTGCTACAATGATGCATGGCTTATTGAACAAACGAGCAAAAACGACCGGCAGAATAGAATGATAACCGGCAAACATGCAAAACACCAAGCTAGATTGATTGATATTTTTAATCAGAAAAACAATTTGCTTGAACCATAACATAGGAATGCCAATTGCGCTACCTATACTAAACTCATGAGCCAAAACATTAAACTCTTTGCTAAGAATTGTTGTATCAATTTTAGTAAATGAAGTTGGAATATGACAGAAGTATAGGGCTGTTTTTTTCATTACGATGGTACAAATATTAAAAACAACTTCAATATATCATCAAAAC
>JBILUU010000127.1:0-7599 GCA_044370815.1 Bacteroidia bacterium | reverse complement strand
GTTACTTTCGCAACCGGCAACCGTTTGACTTACATAGTAGCTCACAATTCCTGCAATCGCAGTTGAAGGAGTTGGAGCAACAGGATTTCCTACACCGGGGGGAGGGGCTGTATACCAAAGCAGCGCTGAACCAGTTGCTGTCAATGGAGTTGAAGTGGCTCCCTGACAATAGTATATTGGGTTGGTTACAGTGGGTGCCACGGGTGCATTGTTTATGATTACATCAATTTGTGAACGGCTACTTTCACAACCATTAACCGTTTGAGAAACATAATAAGTAATTGTACCCGGAGAAGCAGTAGAAGGAATTGGTGCATTGGGGTCTCCTACACCACCAACAGGAACATTATACCACAATAAATTTGATCCAACAGCTGTTAGCGCTGTGGCTGTTGCTCCAATACAATAAGAAACTGGAGTAACAACTGTTGGTGCAGATGGTGGACTAGCAGAGCTAATCACCACAGGACCATATGTTGCTGAACATCCATTGGCATCGGTTACGGTAAGGTTATAATCACCTGCCGGCTGATTCGAAAGGTCTGCATTAGATGTAGATGAACTCACCAGGACTGGAGCACTGTTGTACCAATCATAATTGATAGTACCAATTCCATTAGCCGTCAATCCACTAACAGAACCGTCAGATCCCCCACAAGATGCGGGAATCGCGGTAACTGCACCGCTGAAAGTTGGCAGTGGGTTAACAATTATATTAATCTGAGCGCGCGGACTTACACATCCACCTACAGTTTGTTGCACATAGTAACTCGTTGTTCCAGGCACGCCTGTTGAAGGTGTTGGAGCGCCTGTGGGTGTTCCTCCAACTGGCACTGTAAACCATTCAAGGTTAAGACCTGTTGCAGATAAAATAGACGCGCTAGCATTTTGACAATAAAGAATAGGACTCACCACTGTTGGTGCAGCAGGCGGAGCAGTAATTGTTATGGCCTTAGAGGCACTTGAGGTTGATCCACATGCATCGGTAACTATGCAATATAGGGTGTAGGCACCTGCTGTTGGAAAATTAATAACTGCTGGAGATCCCGAACCCACCGAAGGCACTCCTGTTGGACTTAAACTCCAATTCACGTTATAAGGTGCAACACCAAACTGGGAACCCAATGAGGTGGCTGTGATATTTTGTCCGGCACAAACACTGGTGGATGACACACTAAATTGGTTAGGTGCAGGATTAGTGAAACCAACTGTTTGTCCTTGAATGACTACATTCCATGGGCTGGCTGCACCTATACAGGTATTGCTGCATGCGGCACCTGTAGTTCCCCAACAAGACCTGTAAAACTTTAAACCAAAGGTAAGGTTTTGAGCCACACAGGTGGGGGCAGGCAAACAACCACTAATATCACTATAAATTGAAATGTTTGCACCTGTACAAGTTCCAGGATTCGGATCCTGACAATACCAGTAAAACCCTGCCAAATTAGGACTAACACAACCGCCCAGCGTAAACCTTGTGGCACCATCTTCCATAAAACAGAGTCCTTGTGCTAAATAATCAAAATTTATTAAAACATCTGTGAAAACAGCTGCAGCCGGAGTATTTACGTTTAATGTAAAATCACAAGATTGGGTAAAATTACAAGTTGCATCATACCTTGAACCGGTAATTGCTGCTTGTGCAAGAGTGTTACTACTTGTTACCAAGGGGTCAATAATCACATGCCCCGACTGTAAACTTTGTTGCAACCAATTCATAGGAATAATTATTCCAAGTTTATTTTTCATCAACTGATACTCGGGAAAATATCTTTGATCTTTTTGACCATTTTCAATATACGCTACCGCTTCTCCTATCTCAACAATTGGTCTATTGGCAGTAAATAGCTGCACCCTATCGGCTGCTCTGCTTTGATTACTTACATTCATAAATTGAAGTATGCTTCCGCCATCACCGAAGTTAAATTCATCAACAAATAGCAATTCCTTAAATGAATAATTTACTAATGATTTAACTATTAAATTTGTTTTTACGGCTCCTCTTGACACTTTCATAGAAGCATCAATACCAGGGAAAAGGTCATTGATATAAATACCATCATCACCTGCTGTATGATCTGACCAATTGGCATTAGCTACAAAAATCTCTTCACCATCATTGTTTATTCCATATAACTTCCATTGATTGAAATTTACTTTTCCAAAAACTGTATTGATATATGAAACCTTTTTGCTTGCGTTAAAGCCTACCGGCTCAGGTTGTTGGTTGGCTTCATATAAACCATTATCATTTTTATTCAAATGATGATCAATAGTTTGCCAAAAGCCATCTTTGAAATAGTGTAAATCACCCAATGATTGTTGCACAAAAAATTCTGAAGGTTGGTATGGATTTACAAAATAGCGATAATCAACCCCACGTTTATTTAAAACCTCAACAAGTTCTCGATCAGGAGCATTAAAGGGCATCTTACCAAATTCAGGATGTAAAAAATCTTTTTCATGATTTAACAATTTCCATTGACTGATGTCGAGTGCAATTCGTGAGGCGTTGAAGTATGTAAAATTTTCCTTTTTGGGGGCTAATTTTTGTTTCTTGCTGTTTTCGTATGCAAACTGATCTGCAAAAGCAAATGATTGCATAAGTATAAATGCAGCAGTCAAAAATTTGATCCTTTGAAGATAATAAATGAATGAATTATAGGGCTTTAACATGGGCCATTATTTGGTAATTAATATTCAAATTTAAGAAAAAAAACAGTCTAGCGCAAGCATTATTTTGGTGGCTTACTAACAATTGTGAGTGCAGAACCTATGTTTATGATATTAACTACCACATTTAAGCCATCTTCTTTTTTAAAACCAAGCAAATAATTTAATAAATCAAACAACTGGATCGTGACCGTGTCCACCCCATGGATGGCATCTAAAAATTCTTTTAACACCCATCCAACCTCCCTTAAAAAGACCATACTTGTTTAAGGCATCAAGCATGTATTGTGAGCATGTTGGCGTATATCGGCAGGCACTGGGCAATAGAGGAGAAATAGCACCGCGATAAATTTTAATCAATAAAACAAATGGAATAATTAGGATTGCCTTAAGTGTAAATCGTTTGATAGCCATATTCCAAAGATAACGAATTGTTTTGATATTTGCATGTAGAAAACATATGAATACAAATCAAAATTTAATTCTATTGAGGGGCCTGCCAGGGGCGGGTAAATCATCGTTTGCAGAACTTATTTCGGAAAATAAATGTTACCCTATTTTTTCAGTAGATGATTACTTTACAGATGAAAACGGAATTTACACATTCGAATTTAGTAAGAATCATCTTGCTTACGCAGCCTGTTTAAACAACACAGAAAAAGCGCTTAAACAAGGAATTTTAAAAGTGATTGTTCATAATACATTTACCATGGAATGGGAGATGCAACCTTACTTTAAGTTAGCAGAAAAGTACCTGTGTAGGTTATATGTGATGACCGTTGAAAAATATCATGGTCAGTATAATTTGCATGAAGTTAATGAAGAGCAGATAAAAAAAATGGCTGAAAAGTATCACGTGAAATTATTTTAAATTACACTTTCTTAGTTATTATTACTTTTGCTTTAAAATTTTAGCAATGGCGCGAATATTAACAGGCATACAAAGCAGCGGTGTTCCGCATTTGGGAAACATCTTGGGAGCAATAATACCGGCAATTGAAATGAGTAGGGTTCCTGAAAACGAGAGTTTCTTTTTTATTGCCGATTTGCATTCTCTTACCACAATTAAAGACGCTGCAATTCGCAGACACCATATCAATGCTGTTGCTGCTGCGTGGATTGCTTTTGGTTTTGATACGGATAAAAATCTTTTTTATCGTCAAAGTATGGTGCCTGAAGTATGCGAGTTAAACTGGTATCTCAATTGTTTAACTCCCTTTCCGATGCTTGCTAATGCGCATTCATTTAAGGATAAATCAGAAAAGTTAGCTGATGTTAATGCAGGGTTGTTTACATACCCAGTTTTGATGGCTGCTGACATTTTACTTTACCAAGCAAATTTTGTCCCTGTTGGAAAGGATCAACTTCAACACCTCGAAATGACAAGAGATATTGCCCAAAAATTTAATCATATTTATGGTGATACATTTGTTGTTCCTGAGGCCAAAATTGACGAACAGGTAAAAATTGTGCCCGGAATTGATGGACAAAAGATGAGCAAATCATACCAAAATTTTATTGATATTTTTTTACCTGATAAAGAACTTCTGAAGGTGATTAAATCAATTGTAACTGATAGTCTCCCGCTTGAGTCACCCAAAGATCCAGATACATGCAATGTTTACAATATATTTAAACTCATTGCTGATGGGGAGCAAACCAATGCCCTGCGAAATAATTATTTAAATGGAGGTTATGGTTACGGACATGCGAAGCAGGCGCTGTATGAACTAATTACAACAAAGTTTGCGACCGCTAGAGAGGAATTTGGATTTTTAATGGCTAATCCTGCTGCTCTAAATCATAAATTGGAGAAAGGCGAAACACGTGCAAGAGCATACGCTCAGGATACTTTAATTGCTGTAAGACAAAAATTGGGCTACTGACAAATTATCAATAGCCCAATCGAAGAAAAAGTCTTAATTAAATTTACTTACGGCTGAGCGTTTCAACTATCTTATCAGTACCCCCTGATTCAGTATAGCTATAAACAAATTTTGTATCTGAGTGCTCTTGAATGTCACCAACAATGGTTTCTGATATACTCAACACTGAAAGATTTATTGTAATTTTTTTCCCTTTTTCAGAAATTCCATACGTAAAGGATTGCTTAAGCGTACCCTTGGTTGAATCAGGAATAGAAACTGATCCATCACAATCACCTTTTTTTACTTTACAGTTAGTAAAATTATATACAATGCCGGCATATTCTGAGGCTGGTGCAGCGGTTCCATTGGTTGTGATTGATGAGACAATCCATTCACCCTCTAAATCTTTTACAACTCGCTGATCTTTACTACAAGACCACGCAATCAAACTTAAAAATGCAAAAAAGAATAATTTATTTTTCATATTGTTATATTTTTGCCAAATGTAGTTTAATATTTTTAATGAGCAAGCATACTAATAATTAATTTGCGAAGACAATCAAATCAAAAATTAAACCAGGGAGATCGAAATTAATTCTTAACTTGCATTTGGTATTATTCAATTTATTTGCCATGTATTAAAAACACCAGCTAAGCGAGAATAACCGCACAAAATGAGCAGTTCAGCAACATGGTGGGTTATACTGATTAATTCACTTTAATAATGTCTTAAAATTTGGTACTTACTTGTATCTAACATATTGTTAAAAACTAAAAGCTGCTTGTTGGCAAAATTGATTGAAGTCAAATCAGAATATCCAAAGCTTTCTTTCTGACACCAATAGATGAGCTCAGTGCAACTCATTTCAACTTTATCTTCGTTGTTGGCATTATGGTCAAACGGAATTTGTTGTTTAGAAAACTCAATAGCCTTTAATAAAAAGCGTTTTCTACTTTTAATGTCAGACTTTTTACGAACTATGTATAAATAATCACCCTGGCAATCCATTAAAAAATCTTTGAACAATATCGTTTGCACACCATCTTTTGCGGCATATCCTTTTGCAACAGAATGTACCACATAGGTTGAATCTTTATCGCAGATGATGATACCACAATGTGAAATAGGAATTTTTTCTCCTAAGCACTTTGTAATCATTTTACTAACCTTTCCAAAGCCTCTTTTCAGAATAATATCACCCGACTCCACACCTTTTAAATCAATATCAGCAGAAGATATACGCTTATTTTCAGGCGCCACACTAGTATTGGAGCACGAGAAACATAAACAAATGAATAAACTAACCGAATACTTGGCTAATAGGTTCATGGAGTGTTTGAAAATCTATCTGAAATTTAGCAAGAAGATAAACAGATAAATCCACAGCAAGTCGAGAAAATGCCAATAGATGCTGCAGAGTTTTATCTTGAGATAGTTTTCGGAATTAAACTGTTTTTTAAATGATCTTATGATAACACCTATTAAATAAAGTAACCCGCCAATTAAATGCGCAAGATGCAGCCCTGTAATGACATACATGAAAGAGCCCGAGGCATTACTTTGTTTACCCGCAAAATATATTTTATTTTGGTATAGCTCTGTCCAAGCCATATACTGCGTGGCAGAAAATGCAATTCCTAGAACAAATGTAACAACAAGCCACATAGTGATTTGAGTTTGTTTGTTATTTTTTGCAGCAACCAATGCCATATTAATGGTGAGACTGCTGATTAAAATGATGGCGGTGCTGAAATAAAAAATTGCAGGTAAATCGAAATTTAAACCCGCACCACTTCCTTTAGAAACCACGTAGGCACTGGTAAGGCCGGCAAAAGCCATCACAATACTACCTATAGAAACATACAACAACAATTTTGCAGTTCGCTCTCTTAGGCCCTTATTTAATCTTAAATCATTGCTTTCGTTATTCATGCTATACTTTGTCTATCATTAAGGCGATTTGAACCAATGGCAAATAAATGAATGATCCAAACATCAATTCCTGTGCTGACTTAACATCACATTTTGAAAAAAGTTTAATGGCTTGTGCAATAAACACAATTCCACAAATAATAATTATGGTAGCAGCCACGCTTCCTGAAATATTAAATACAATCGGCATCAAACTTACAGGCATCAAGCACAAGGTATAAATCAAAATCTGAAAAGCACTGCCTTTGTCGCGGCCGCCTCTTGATGGCAATAAATAAAACCCTGCTTTTTTATAATCATCATCGAGCACCCATGCAATTGCCCAAAAATGAGGGAATTGCCACATGAATTGCACACTAAATAAAATTGCGGCCTCCATACTAAGTTCACCACTAACCGCAGCATAGCCAAGCATTGGGGGAATGGCACCAGGAATAGCCCCGACAAAAACGGCCAAAGGCGACTTTTGCTTCATGGGTGTATACACCAAGGTATACAACACTAGTGCCAACGTCCCTAAAATTCCAGATAACGGATTAATGAACATCCAAAGTAGAATAATGCCCAAAATACCTAGTATTGCAGCAATAAAATATGCTTGATTAACAGTCATTTTACCAGCAGGTAGCGGCCTGTTTTTAGTGCGATTCATTAGTTTATCCAAGTTTCGCTCAATAATTTGGTTGAAACCATTGCTTGAAGCTGTTACTAAAAATCCACCTGCAATAAGAATCGTTAACTTAGTGTAGTCGATACTCTTGGATGCAAGAACAAAGCAAAAAGCAGCGGACATCACAACAAGCGTGGCCAACCGCAGCTTACAAAAAGCCGCAACATCGCGTATGCTTAGCCCAATTTCAACTTTATTTTCCTTGATAGTTTCCGTGCTCAAAATTGCCTTAAATTTTGGTGCGCAAAGGTATTAAAATTTAGAAACCCTATTGCAATTTGTATGGATTAAAAGAGTTTTTGTAAAATCATATGAAGGAACAAATATCGTATCAAATAGTTCATCATTATCCTTAAACAATGTTTATTTGAATGGAAGTGTTTTTTGAACAGGAGTAACCTCAGCAACCGGACTGAATAAATAAATTCGACCTGAGCTTAATTCCATACACTTGT
>JBILUU010000126.1:0-7631 GCA_044370815.1 Bacteroidia bacterium | reverse complement strand
CCGGGAGTTGTAACGGGTAAACCGCTTACTCTAGGCGGTTCAAAAGGTCGTGAAGCGGCTACCGGAAGAGGTGTGATGGTATCATGTTTAGAGGCGATGAAAAAAATTGGCATGGATCGCAAGTCTGCTACCTGTGCCATACAAGGTTTTGGTAACGTAGGATCAAATGCGGCTCGTTTACTCAATTCAAAAGGGATTAAAGTACTTGCAATTAGCGATCATACAGCCGGAATTTTTAATCCAAAAGGAATTGATATTGAAGCAGCTTTATTGTATGCCAAAGAAAATGGAGGGATTTTAAAAGGTTTCCCCGGAGGAAAAAATATCAGCAATGAAGAGTTATTGCTTGCCGATGTGGATGTGCTTGTTCCTGCAGCCGTACAAAATGTGATTACAGAGCATATTGCCAGAAAAATGAAAGCTAAATTAGTGATTGAAGGGGCCAATGGTCCAACGCTATCTGAAGCTGATGCTATTTTATTTGAAAGAGGTATTACGGTTGTTCCCGATATTCTTGCCAATGGCGGGGGGGTTACTGTTTCCTATTTTGAGTGGGTACAAAACAAATATGGCCACTATTGGACCGAAGATGAGGTAAATGCTAAGCATGATGCTTCGATGACCGCGGCTTTTGAAAGTGTTTGGTTTAACGCTAAGCAGTTTAAAACAAACTTGCGCACCGGTGCTTATATTACAGCCCTCAAAAAACTCGAGAAGGCAGTACAGTATCGCGGTAATTATTAATACTACAGTCACCAAAAAAGTGAGGTTCATTATTCAGCCTCACTTTTTTTATTTTAAGTAATTTCTAAAATCAAAAAAATGAAATTTCACCGCGAAGGGATCCCCACATTACTCATAACCATCATGCTCATTTTGATGCTATTTGGTTTTATTGGGATCATGTTCCCAAATAAAATTGTGATCAATATCTTTTTGGCAATAAGCGCTTTTGTACTTATTACCGTGCTGCAATTTTTTCGTCATCCAAAAAGAGTAACTCCCATCAACAGCAATCATATTATTAGCCCTGCTGATGGAAAAGTAGTGGTGATTGAGGAAGTGGATGAAACAGAGTATTTCAAGCACAAAATGATTCAGATTTCAGTGTTCATGTCGCCTATCAATGTGCATGTAAACCGTTCGCCAATTAAAGGAATTGTGGAGTATGTGAAGTATCACGCAGGACTCTATTTGGTTGCTTGGCACCCTAAATCGTCAACGGAAAATGAGAGAACCACCATAGTTGTAAAGCACGAAAATGGCAAGTCGATATTGATGCGTCAGATAGCAGGTGCTCTCGCCAGAAGAATTGTGTATTATTGTAAACAAGGCGATCAAATGGATCAAGGTGAAGAGTTTGGGTTCATTAAATTTGGCTCAAGAGTAGATGTGTTTGTTCCAACAGATTGCAAAATAAATGTTGAACTCAATCAAAAAGTTAAAGGAGGCATTACCACACTTGCTTCTTTCAAATGATATTGTAAGCGTTAACAAAGTTTTTATGGCACAATTAATGTAATTTACCGAAATGTGCACGAACAATTCAAAACCTTATTAATTTTACGTTTTTAAAGATTCATACATGAAAAAAGCAATATTTCTTTTACTGCTAACAGCAGCTATTTCCGATTATTCAATGGCTCAAAAACAGGACTATGTTATTCCTGCTGTTGATATCAAAAAAATGGATGGAACAACATTCAATACAGCTAATATTAAAAATGACGGCAGGCCCATGATTATTGATTTTTGGGCTACTTGGTGCAGTCCATGTAAAGCTGAACTAAATGCGATTGCCGAAGATTACGAAGAGTGGCAAAAAGAAACAGGAGTGGTACTATATGCCATTTCAATTGATGATGCCAGAAATGTAGATAAAGTAGCACCCTATGTAAATGGAAAAGGTTGGGAATATATCGTTTTATCCGATGTTAACGGTGATTTCAAAAGAGCAATGAATGTAAACAACGTACCTCATGTGTTTGTGATTAACGGTAACAGAGAAGTTGTTTATCAGCAAAATTCAGCTGCTCCGGGTGATGATAAAAAGCTTTACGAGATTGTGAAGAAAGTAGCTAAAGGAGAAAAAGTCAACTGAAGCTGATCATTCATTCATGAAACTACATTTTAATCAATTACTTTTATTGTTGTTAGCTATTTTTACAAGCTACACGGCTAATTTACGTGGGCAGGGGTTAAACAACGGTGAAATACATGGAAATTTTCAACTCGATGCGCAGTATTATAATCCCGATAGTGCAATTGGAGCGCAACCTGTGCCTGAAAAATTTCTGATGAATAGTTTTGCTAACCTAATTTACACAAATGGCGATTTTAGTGCTGGTGTGAGATTTGAAAGCTACTTAAATACGATGTTGGGTTTTGACCCTCGCTATAAAGGAACGGGCTTCCCTTACAAATTTGCCACTTTCAACAGAGATAATTTCTCCATTACTGTGGGAAATTATTATGAGCAGTTTGGAAGCGGAATGATTTTCAGAAGTTACGAAGAACGCGGTTTAGGTTATGATAATGCCATGGAAGGGGTAAGGGTAAAATATACCTTGCTCAAAGGTATTCATATTAAAGGACTAATTGGCAAACAACGCTATTATTTTGATCTTGGAAAGGGAATTGTAAGAGGTATTGATGGTGAAGTGGCTCTTAATGAATTGGTAACTGAATTTGCAGAAAAAAAGACTAAAATATTTTTTGGTGGAAGTTTCGTTAGTAAATATGAGGTAGATCAAGATCCAATTTATGTGCTACCGGAAAACGTGGGCGCTTGGGCAGGAAGAGTTAAAGTTAATCATGGCGGTTGGTCTTTTTTTAGCGAGTATGCCCATAAAATCAATGATCCCTCAAGCGTTAATAATTACATCTACAAAAAAGGCGGTGGCTTATTGGTAAACACCAGCTATTCTCAAAAAGGATTGGGGATTAACCTTTCGGGAAAGGTAATTGATAACATGAACTTTCGGAGCGATAGAACTGCTCAAAATAATGACTTGCTCATCAATTTTTTACCTGCCTTAACCCGTCAACATACATACAACTTGGCTGCTACCATTTATCCTTATGCCACACAACCAAATGGAGAAATGGCATACCAAGGAGATATCACCTATACCATCAAAAAAGGGTCTAAACTTGGAGGTAAATATGGTACCACAGTATTAGTAAACTATGCTGCTGCAAATGGACTCGATTCCACAACTCTTGCTAGTGGGCTTGGCTACAAAGCCGATTACACCAAATTAGGGAAGGTGTATTACAAAGATTTCAACGTTGAAATTCAAAAAAAAGTAAGCAAACCATTGAAATTTACACTTTTCTATGCTAACTTTGTTTATAATAAAGATGTGGCACAGGGGAAGGTGAATGAAGGATTTGTATATGCAAACATTGAGGTGTTAGAGTTTACTTATAAGTTTAACGACAAACATGCTTTAAGAATGGAGCTGCAAGGATTGCAAACAAGGCAGGATATGGGTGATTGGGCCACAATTGTGGCGGAGTATACGATTTCTCCCAATTGGTTTTTTTCAACCGTAAATCAATACAATTACGGCAACCCAAATGAAGATAGCAGACTTTTATATCCAATTGGTCAAATAGGGTTCATAAAAAATTCTACGCGAGTTACACTTGGATACGGACGTCAACGTGCAGGTATTTTTTGTATAGGTGGTATTTGCCGTGTTGTGCCTGCCTCCAATGGGGCAACAATTTCGATATCAAGCAGTTTTTAAATATCAAAACACATGAAGTCATTTTTAAAATTGTTTATCTCTTTCGGTCTATTATTGACCCTTTTTGCTTGTGACGAGGTTGATAGTGATATTGTAGCCAATTATGGCAAGGAAAATACTACACCCGAAGATACAACAGGTGGTGGAGATACCACAGAAATTAGAATCCGAAAGGTACTTTTAGAAGATTTTACAGGGCATACTTGTCCAAACTGTCCGCGAGCAGCCACAGCCATTAAAACGCTTGAGGACTTGTACGGAGAAAAAGTTGTAGCTATGGCATTACATGTTTCAGCAACCTTTGCTCAGCCTCAACCTCCAACATACACAGCCGATTATCGAACAAACGAGGGTACTGATATCGATGATTTTTTTGGTGTTTCAGCCGCAGGATTACCCAAAGGAATGGTTAATCGATTGCTGATTCAAGGAAGTAGAATTATTCCTTATCAGTCCTGGGGTTCCGAAATAGGCAATATCATTAATGCACCTATGGAAGCTTGGATTGGCATGACCAATAGTTATGATGCGGCACAAAACAAGGTTACAACCAACTTGAAAATAGATTTTGAAACGGCCATCAATGATGAAATAAAGTTATGCGTTTTCCTTGTTCAAGACAGTATCATCTCACCACAAAAAGACCTTGACTCCCCCGGAGGAAAAAATCTTAACTACGTGCACATGCACATGCTTAGAAAAGGTTTAACTTCAGCATTCGGAGAAACAATAATCAGCAATCCTACAGCCAATACCCCCGAAATTTCAAAAACGTATTCTCTTGCTTTAGCTCAAGACCAAGTGCCGGAGCATTGCAAGATAATTGCTTATATATACAAAGCAAGTAATTACGAAGTGATTCAAGCTCAGGAAAAACATATTAAATAATTTGAAAAAGTTATTGTTTTCAACATGCATATTATTGAATTGCTTCCTTTATGAAGCAATTGCTCAAAGCTTTACGGGTGGTGCATTTTTAGGATTTAATGCTAGTCAAGTGTCGGGCGATAATCTAGGAGGATACAACAAACCGGGTATTGCAGGTGGCTTCTTTGTAGGCCGAAAAATAAACGAAAAAAGTGAAGTCGAGATGAGGTTAACATATACCGGCAAAGGAAGTAGAGACGTTCCTGACTTTGAAAGAGGTAAATATACGGCCTATTATCTTAAGCTCAATTATATTGAAGTCCCGCTTTTATATCGCTATCATTATAAAAAATTTTGGCTGATGGCGGGCATATCCTGTGGGTATCTCATCTCTTCTTCAATTGCTAACGAATCAGGGCCTTTTCCTGTAAACAGTATTGAAAATAGACCATTTAATAAATATGAAGTATGTACACATTTTGGCCTTGCCTATCCACTGTCTGAACAATGGGAAATTGAATTCAAGTCGGCCGATACTTTTTTTTTGTTGCCAATAAGAAAACATGCCAGCGGAGCCAGCTTTTTAGTTAATTTCGGACAGCTCAACAGCGTGCTCAACTTTTCGGTAAAATACCGGATTAAATAAACTACTTGTTAAAAGTTTTGTTTACTTCTTATGAATATAATTGAAAATAAGGTAGTGGTGGCCGTAACAGGCGCAAGTGGATCTATTTATGCAAAGGTATTGTTGCAAAAATTAGCCACCTTAAATCAACAAGTTAAGGAAGTTGGCTTGGTAATGAGCAACAATGCCAAGGATGTGTGGCGATATGAATTAGGTAACAGCGATTATGAAAATGTGTCTTTTAAAACGTATAACAAAGATGATTTTTTTGCACCATTCGCAAGCGGTTCTGCTAAGTATAACATTATGTTTATTTGTCCTTGCTCAATGGGAACTTTGGCACGTATAGCATCGGGTATTTCCAACGATTTAACTACTCGTGCTGCCGATGTGATGCTTAAAGAAAGGAGAAAATTAATATTGATGGTAAGAGATACCCCCTACAGTTTAATCCATATCAACAACATGAAATTGATTACTGAGGCAGGTGGTATAATTTGCCCTGCGAGTCCTTCTTTTTACAGCAGACCGCAAACATTTGAGGAGCTTGCGGCAACGGTAGTCGACCGAGCGCTCGATTTAGCAGGGTTGTCGGTAAACGCTTATCGTTGGGGAGAACATTAAAACTGGTATAATATTTGTACCTTTTAAAAACAAAATTTTACTACTTTTACGATTATATTCAAACAAAATGAAAAAAATCAATTTCTTTATAGCGCTTATTGCCGTTTGTGCAATTACTTATGGCTTCATGTCGCGCGCCAAACAAAACGCTACTGTAGGTATAAACGTTGGCAATAAAGCCCCTGAATTAAAGTTTAAAAGTCCTGCCGGCAAAGAGTATGTGCTTAGTGAAGTAAACAAAGGAAGATATGTACTGATTGATTTTTGGGCATCGTGGTGCGGTCCGTGCCGAATGGAAAATCCAACCGTGGTAAATGCCTACAACAATTTTAAAGACAAGAAATTTAAAGATGGTGCAAAGGGCTTTACCGTATACAGTGTTTCTCTAGATAGGGCTGTAGATCCATGGAAGCAGGCGATAGAAAAAGATAAATTGGCTTGGGAATACCATGTTTCTGATTTGATGTTTTGGAGCTCAGCTGCAGCAAGGGCATACAGAGTAGAATCAATTCCGGCAAACTTTTTAATAGACTCAAAAGGAATTATTGTGGCTAAAGGATTAAGTGGCCCTGCCCTTGAGGAAACGCTAAGCAAGCTTGCTCAGTAGGTAACAATTCAACAAGATAGTAAAGCCTATTTGACATCGGGTAAATTGGCTTTTTGTTTTACTCCGCTAAGCTGTAATCTTTAATAATATTGTAAAGCGTGTCTCTTTCCACAGGTATCCGTCCGCCTTGCTTAATTAGAGATACAAGTTGATCTGTTGTAAGGGCTGGATTTTTATCTTCTGCACCAGCCATACTGTATATTTTTGTAGAGTCATCAATGGTGCCATCAATGTCATCAACCCCAAAACTCATGCTTATTTGAGCAGTGTTTCTACCAATCATGGGCCAGTATGCTTTAATATGATTAAAGTTATCCATAAAGATGCGCGCAATAGCATAGTTTCTTAAATCCTCAACTACACTCACCTCCGAAACATGGCTCATTTGGTTGTCTTTATTACGAAATTTAAGCGGAATAAACGTATTGAAACCACCTGTTTTATCTTGCAATTCGCGTAAGCGATTCATATGGTCAACGCGGTGTGCAAAACTTTCAATATGTCCGTACAGCATGGTGGCATTACTTGGCATGCCAATGCTATGAGCCGTTTCATGAATCTCTAGCCATTGGGCGGTAGTTGCTTTATCTTCGCAAATCTGTGCACGCAATGTTTCATCAAATATCTCTGCTCCACCCCCTGGAAGTGAATCCTGACCATGATCTTTTAATATCTGAAGACCTTCGCGGTATGATACCTTAGCCTTTCGGCACATGTATTCCAACTCTACTGCGGTAAAGGCTTTTACATGTATATCGGGTCTTATTTCTTTTATTTTTTTAATGAGTGAAGCAAAGTAATGCAATCCCATTTTTGGGTGCACCCCCCCAACAATATGCACCTCGGTAATGGCTTGTCCAGCATAACCTCTTACTTTTTCAAGAATTTGTTCCTCGGTCATTTCCCAACCTTCTTCTTTTTGTTTCAGCAATCTGGAGTAGCTGCAAAACTTGCAATCAAAAACACAAATATTTGTTGGCTCTATGTGAAAATTACGATTAAAGTAGGTGTAGTTGCCATTTTTTTTCTCCCTTACTATATTGGCCAATTTGCTTACAAAACCAAGATCAGCATGTTCATAAAGGTAGGTGCAATCATCAGTACTGATGCGCTTATTGGTAAGCACTTTTTGTTTTATACTGTTTAGTTTTTC
>JBILUU010000125.1:0-7633 GCA_044370815.1 Bacteroidia bacterium | reverse complement strand
TCTCTTGTAATGGCATTTAAACCCAAATTCCGCATTAGAAAATGCGGAATCGCTGAAACAGCTGTAATTCAATCCATTGATTCAATGGATTGAAAACACCTGCTAAGCTGGATTACCCTCATAAAATCACTAGTGCGTTACATGCGTAACTTCTATTGATTAATTCGGGTTAAACTCTACCATCACCATTTTTATCAATTTTAAAGGCTTGCCAGAGGAGATATTTTGGGATAATACTGTATTTTTTTACACAGGCCAGAGGCCTCAAAGTATTATCACTCTTGGGACGCTAGCTATCGCAGGATCAGTAGTTGAACTATCTTGAAAGTATAATCGATATTATTACTCAACTACCACTCTGCCTTTTGCTTTGGTGTTATTGTCTTGAATCACAGAGTAAAAATAAACACCCTTAGGCAATGCACTCAAATCAAGTGTAAAGCTATTCCCATCTGATGGTGTCGAAGAAATGATTTTTCCGTGCACATCAGAAATAACAATAACATTGTTTTTTTCTAAATTTGAAAATGTAAACAAGCCTTTGCTTGGATTGGGAGATACAATTACGACTTCTTCTTTTGCGCGCATTTCATCAACCCCTACGGCCGATACATAAAAAGACCAAACATCAGAGTAATTACTAAAATGACCACCATTATTGGTTTTAACGCGCCAATAGTATTTGGTTAAAGGGGTTAAACCGGTTGCGCTGTATTGCGTATTTCCTACATTTACTTGCTTTACAATATTGGTAAATATACTGTCGGTGGCCACTTGCACGGTATATATAATGCCATCGGGTTGGGCGTTCCATTTCAATAACCTGCTTGTAGCAGCCGAAAAAGATGCATCGGGAGGGCTGTTCAGCACCGGTTTTTGAGGAACCGTATCGTTGCTGCCAACATAGGTAATAAACATTTCAATTTTCTCTAAAGGATTATCATTGGCGTCTCTGGGCGCGCTTACGATTGTATCAACATAATTCATTCCTGAAACTACTCTGCCGTATACACTATATTGTCCATTGAGCCAAGATGCAGCCGCAACACATATAAAAAACTGAGAATTGGCACTGTTGGTATCATTATCGCGAGCAGCAGATAATATGCCGCGCAGGTGCCTAGCTGCGCTAAACTCAGCATTTACCGTAGGCTGCGAAGGATCGCCAAATCCCCAAGTAGTTATTGGACCACTGCGGGAGTTGGGGTCGCCCCCCTGAATCATAAAACCAGGAATCACACGGTGAAAAGCAGTGCTATCATAAAAGTGAACATTTACCAAACTGTCAAAATTGGCTACATGCAAAGGCGCAATATTAGGAAATAACTCTACTTTTGTTATACCTATGGTGTCGCCATTTTGTATGGTTAAAATGTTGTACTGCGGCTTTCCCGTAAAAACAGGCTGGCTATTACTCACCTGCGAAACAAGATTGCAGAGCAAAAGGAAAAGAAGTATTTTTTTCATTTCCCAAAGGTGATGAAAAAAATCAAAACGAGCTATTGTGCCAACAAAGTTTCTATCGCCTTTTTTACTTTACTGCTTGTTGGGCTTGTAGTGCTCAAATAGTAGTCAATTACTTTTCCATTTTTATCTATCAAATACTTTTGAAAATTCCACTTTGGGGCAATATCAACCTTGCCATTGAGTGATTTATTGCTGAGGTACTGAAAAAGAGGTTCAACAGCGTTGCCTTTCACATGAACCTTATCAAAAACCGGGAAAGTGGTGTGGTAGTTTTTTGAACAAAAAGTTTCAATTTCTTTTCCATTGAGTGGCTCCTGACCACCAAAATCATTGCTCGGGAAAGCCAAAACATAAAATCCTTGATCTTTGTAGGTTTGATAAAGTTGCTCCAACTCGGCATACTGCCCCGTAAAGCCACACTCACTAGCGGTATTTACAATCAGCAATACTTTGCCCTTATACCTGACTAAATCAACAGCTTCTCCGGCAAGGTCTTTCACCTTAAATTGATAAATACTTTGACTGCTGTTCATGGCTAAAATAAAAATTATTTGGTATAAGTATTGAAACATAAGATGCATTCACATGGTGAAATCAGCAAATAGAACAAACAAACCACAGCAAAGTTTAACCCAAATTCCGCATTTTCTAATGCGGAATCGCTGAAATAGCTGTAATTCAATCAATTGATTCAATGGATTGAAAACACCTGCTAAGCGGGATTGCCCTCATAAAATCACTAGTGCGTTTCATTCGTAACTTCTATTGATTAATTCGGTTTTAACTTACATCAATCTCGTCAAGCCATCACGCGGCAGAAATAAAACAATACCAATCACTTTAAATGTTTTCATTCCATACCTTCATACGATGTAATTGCAGCGATACTTTAGATTATCAGTAATTAATGTTTTAATTTTCATTTTGATTTGCATCTTTGTATTAAAAAATATACAATGAAAAAGGCACTAATTTTTCTTTGGTTTTATACGTCACTATCGTTCGCACAAGGAACTTCCAACAAGGATTATACCCGATGGTCTATTGGGGTGCGTGCAGGAGGCAGCTTAATGCCCGACTTTGAAAATCAAATACAAAATAACTTTAAATTAGGTTTTGATGCAGGTGTATCAGCCACATTTAAATTAAATAAAACATTCGCATTAAAAACAGAGTTATTATTTACACAAAAAGGCAAATCTTACAGTTTTGAAACAAGGGATTCGCTCTTTAATCTTTTATCGGGCCTGTTGGGCACAGCTATTGATCCTAGTTTAATTAATCCCATTCAAGGTAATGTTGATGACGGTGTATACTCCAGTTATAAAGGATATCATCGACTTACCTATTTGGAAATTCCGCTCTTGGCTGAAGTTAACCTATACAAGTTTAAAATTACAGCAGGGCCATACATCGGCTTTGTGATGAGGGCATACAGCAAGGAGCAACTCGATCAGCGTATACCTCTCCTTGATTTAATCAAGCCAACCATCGATTCACTTGGTTTTGCCGCGGTAATATTCAATAACCTTATTTCTTCCTCCTTTCCGGGCTATGGACAAACACTCACCACCGAATCAACAGAAACAACCGCATTTACGCAATTCAATTATGGATACATGTGCAGACTCAGTTACGAAATTCATAAAAACACTTTTTTAGAAGCACGTTATACCTCTGCACTAAATAGCTTTCTTACCGATCCGGCACAAAACATATCCCTTTCTTCTTTTACACTTGGGCTTTCATATAATTTCGGGATTAAAAAAATGAGAGGCATTATACCATAATCAAGGTATTGAACGATAGACAAACGGCAATGTATTTTTGCAACATGCAAAATCAAAAACATACGCCTTGTCCCATCAAGTCTTTGTTAAACATACTCGATACAGAGACAAAAAAGAAGAAAAAGTGTTGCAAAAGCTATAAGCATAGTAAAAGGTGTAAATCATGCCCTAAAGACTAAATTTATTTTTTAAGCACGTTAGAGGTCTTTTGTGTTTCATTATCAATTAATTAAGATATTTTATTAGCGAATAAGTTCTTATTTTTAAAATCAAATTTTCAACATATTTGGTTTGTTTTAATTTAATTTTTTTCTTTGCCAATTATTAACAACAAAAAATATTAATCATGTCAGAAATTGCAAACAAAGTAAAAGCAATAATTGTAGATAAGTTAGGTGTTGACGAAAAGGAAGTGACCTCAGAAGCGAGTTTCACCAACGACCTTGGTGCCGACTCATTGGATACAGTAGAGTTAATCATGGAATTTGAAAAGGAATTTAATATTGCCATTCCTGATGATCAGGCCGAAAACATTGGTACGGTAGGCCAGGCAATTGCTTATATTGAAGCAAACGTAAAATAAAATCTTCAAAAGATAAATATTTATGGTATTAAAACGGGTAGTTATTACAGGGCTTGGCGCTCTTACTCCACTTGGTAATAATGTTAATGACTACTGGAACGGTTTAATAAACGGTATTAGCGGTGCTGCACCAATTACCCGTTTTGATGCCACCAAATTCAAAACCCGCTTCGCTTGCGAGGTTAAGGGTTTTGATCCACTCAATTTTTTCGATAGAAAGGAAGCCCGTAAAATGGATCCTTTCACCCACTATGCCATGGTAGTTGCCGATGAGGCAATGAAAGATTCCGGCATCGACCTCACAAAAATTGATGTCGACAGGGCAGGTGTTATCTGGGGTTCGGGCATTGGCGGTTTGCAAACATTCCAAGATGAATGTTTCGAGTTTGCCAAAGGTGATGGAACTCCCCGTTTTAACCCCTTCTTCATTCCAAAAATGATTGCCGATATTGCTTCGGGTCACATTTCTATTAAGTATGGGTTAAGAGGACCAAATTTCACCACCGTTTCTGCTTGTGCCTCCTCAACAAATGCACTCATTGATGCCTTTAACTACATCAGACTAAATAAAGCCGATATCATTGTTTCGGGCGGTTCAGAAGCTGCCGTAAACGAAGCCGGTGTTGGTGGATTTAATGCCTTGCAGGCACTCAGTACAAGAAACGATTCTCCGCAAACAGCATCACGTCCTTTCGATTTAGATAGAGATGGTTTTGTGCTTGGCGAGGGAGCAGGATGTTTGATTCTTGAAGAATATGAGCACGCAGTGAAAAGAGGTGCCAAAATTTATGCCGAAGTGGTTGGTGGCGGTATGAGTGCCGATGCTTACCACATGACAGCTCCTCACCCCGAAGGAATAGGCGCTTACAATGTGATGAAAAACGCCATGAGCGATGCACAAATGCAATTCAATGAAATTGATTATGTAAACGTACATGGAACTTCTACACCAATTGGTGATCCACAAGAAATTAAAGCAATTGAAAAAGCATTTGGTGAACATGCCTTCAACATCAACATCAGTTCTACCAAATCGATGACCGGTCACCTCCTTGGCGCAGCCGGAGCTATTGAGGCCATTGCCACTACATTGGCCATTAAAAACAACATTATTCCGCCAACCATTAATCACTTTACCGATGATCCGGTTTTTGACACGCGATTGAATTTAACCTTCAACAAAGCCCAACATCGTGAGGTGAAAGCCGCTATCAGCAACACTTTTGGCTTCGGAGGTCACAACGCCTCGGTGGTACTCAGAAAAGTGTAAAAACACAACCGATTACTTTTGCTCCAATTATTTAAAATCCTCAAGAATTACTTTTCCCCCGACAAAAAGTTATTCCTGTCGCTAAAAAATATTCTTGGATTTTATCCGCTTAATCTTGTGCTCTATAAGCAGTGTTTGAGGCATCGTTCGGCTGCCACCACCTATAAACACGGGTCAGATAATAGCAACGAACGACTCGAGTTTTTAGGAGATGCTGTATTAGGAACAGCTGTTGCACATTATTTATTTCGAAAATTTCCTTTTAAAGACGAGGGCTTTTTAACTAAAATTCGCTCTCGTATTGTGAGTCGAAATAACCTTAACTCCCTCTCACGTAAATTAGGGCTGTTTGAAATGATTGAAGTAAACAGAGATCATGCTCAAGTATATAAATCAGCCGGAGGAGATGCTTTGGAAGCATTTATAGGAGCCATTTACTTAGATAAAGGGTATAATGAAGCGCGCAATTTTGTGATTCAAAAACTCATCAATTTACATCTCGACCTCGATGAAATATTAATTACCGATAAAGATTATAAAAGCAAATTGGTAGAGTGGAGTCAAAGAGAAAAACGCACAATTAGGTATGAAGTGGCTGAAGAAAAAGGAAACGGCCTCAATAGATATTATATCATTGATTTATATGTTGATGATGTAAAGCAAACTACAGGTATAGGTAACGCTAAAAAAATTGCTGAACAACAAGCAGCCGAAAAATTTATAACTGAAAAGGAGATTGCTTGAAGGGAGCATGTAAATAGCTAAAAGCTATATTTAATAAGCTTCTTGTGAACAATGGTATCTCCTGCAACTGCAAATACAAAGTACAGTCCGTTTCTAAACTGACCAACCTCAATAGGAAAATCAAGCGTGGTAATGCCACTGAAAAACCTTCTGTAGTATTCTTGTCCATTTACATCTGTGATAAAAATGGTAAGACTGCCTGCATTTCTGAGCACGGCTTTCAAAAACAACGTTTGTTCGGCAGGATTTGGATTGATATCAATGGCCAAGGGCTCGCAACTGCCCATATTATAAAACAACACACCTTCTGCTGTAGCGCGGCATATGTTACGATATGTTTTATTATCGCACCCGCAAACCGGCTCAAACTCCGGAGGACAAGGTGTACCCGGTCTGATATTAAAACTATCGATGCATGTTGAAGTAATTTGTGCAGACAAAGAATTACACAAAAAGCATAAGATTAAGCAAAAAACTATTTTCTTTGACCAAAGAATTATTTTCATGAGTGTAAAGTTATGCATAAAATTTTAATCAAAAATATTCAACAGTTGGCACAGGTTAGAGAACCCGATTGTTCTTTTATTAAAGGCAATGATATGTCCACTGTAACATCGCTGTATGATGCTTGGCTTGCTATTGAAAATGATCTTATTGTGGGCTATGGAGCAATGGAAGACTGGCCCGGAATAAGTGACTGGAGTAACCTTGAGATAATTGATGCTGACGGTAAAATTGTGTTGCCAACCTATTGCGACTCACACACACATATTGTTTTTGCAGGTTCAAGAGAAGGAGAGTTTGTAGACAGAATAAATGGTTTAAGTTATCAAGAAATTGCACTCCGAGGTGGCGGTATCATTAATTCAGCAAAAAAAATGCACAGTGCCACCGAAGAAGAACTGTATCAAAGTGCTTTAATGCGCATCAATGAAATGATTTCACAAGGAACGGGCTCTATCGAAATAAAAAGTGGTTATGGTCTCAGTCTTGATGCTGAAATTAAGATGTTGCGTGTAATTAAAAAACTCAAAGAAACGCTTCCAATTCCCATTAAGGCAACATTTTTAGGGGCACATGCAATTCCTCCTGCCTATAAAGAAAACAGACAATCATACATCGATCTTATCATCAATGAAATGCTGCCTGCCATTGCACAGGAGAAACTAGCTGATTACTGCGATGTATTTTGCGAAAGAAATTATTTTACGCCCGAAGAAACAATTTCCATTTTAAATGCAGCCCAAAAATATAACCTACAAGCCAAAGTGCATGCCGAGCAATTAAGTAATTCAGGTGGCGTGTTGGCAGGTATTAAAGCGGGTGCAGTTAGCGTTGATCATTTAGAGTATGTGGGTGATACCGAAATAGAAGCCCTGCTCCAAAGTAATACCATGCCTGTTATTTTACCCGGTGCGGCCTTCTTTTTAAGTTTACCCTATCCTCCGGCAAAAAAAATGATTGCGGCTGGTTTGCCATTAGCCATTGCCAGTGATTTTAACCCGGGAAGCAGCCCTAGTGGGAATATGAATCTAATGAACGCTATTGCATGCATTCAATATGGTTTAACACCAGAACAAACCATCAATGCTTCAACGCTCAACGGGGCTTATGCTATGGGCATTTCTGAAAACTATGGTTCAATTACGATAGGGAAAAAAGCTAATTTTATCATTACAAAAGAAATTCCTTCTTTGGCTTACATGCCTTATGCCTTTGGAAGCGTTTTAATGGATCAGGTTTATATAAATGGTAAGTTGTTTAATGGCAATATGCCCA